>CANGGC010000490.1 GCA_947453125.1 Planctomycetaceae bacterium
ACCAGCTGGTTCACCTGCCCCTGCCAGGAGCGGTCGGCCATGACGATCGGGCCATTGAACGGGCTTCCCCAGTTGTTGGCCCCGATCCCGGCCTCGATCCAGCCAAACGTCGAGAACCCGCGGTCTTCGAGGAGCCCGATCGAGAGTCGCCGGTCAGGGCCGACCGGCTCCGCAGGCGACTCGATGACGGCCGGTGGAGCGCCGGCGGAGAGAGCGGTGGCGTCATCGCCGGAGAAGTCGGCGGCGGGCACGGGGATGGCCGTCGACAGGCAGACGAGGCCCGCCAGCCATCCGCCGCGTCGATGGTTGCATTGCCCCATCAGCATCATCCGCACCACCCGCCTCCGCGGCACAGACCGCCACAGTTGCCCCATTCATCGATCCGCAAACCCCTGCCACTCGACCCCGTCCGTCCGGATCGTCAAACTTCCCTCCGATCCATTCCTCCACTCCGACTCCGGCAACGACACAACGACGGCAGCCCCTCGCGGCACATCGCCCGCCCACTTCACACAACCCGCGCAGCTTTCCTGGTCGGGTATGCTGCCGCGTCGATCCTGGTGGACCGGGGATTCTTGGGAGGAGGGGGATGACCATGCGACAGCACGTGTTGCTTGATGAGGCCGCATCCGCGGCCCGGTGGTGGATGGGGATAACGCTCGCTGCGGCCTTCTCTCTGCCGGCCTGGTCGGTGCCCTCAGCCTGCGCCGATCCGCTCCCCGGCACGGCTCCGCTCACCGTGGATCGCCCCCTCGACGAGGTGATGATCGAAGGGATCGACCGCTTCCTGCTGCGGAAGACCGACGAAGCGAAGGCGATTCGGCGGAAGGAATGGACCGAAGGGGTCGCCGATGCTGCCGGGCGTGACGCGTTCCGTGCCGGCGCTCGGGAGAAGCTCTCCGCGATCCTCGGCGTCGTCAACTCGCGAGTCCCCGGGCGCGAGATGCTTCTCCGGGGAACGGCCGGAGCCCCGATCCAGATCGCCGCCACGAAGGATTGGACGGTGCTGCGCGTCACGTTTGAGGCCCTCGACGACGTCACGGCCGAGGGGATCGTCCTCCTTCCGCCGCTCCGCGACCCGCGGGCCTGGGTGGTCGCCATCGGCGACGCCGCCTGGACACCCGAGGCCTTCGCGGGGCTCCTCGGCGAAGGGGGCGAGGCCGGGGAGGCGAGCCGGCTGCCGAGAGCGCTTGTGGCCGCCGGCTGCGCCGTCTTCATCCCCACGATCCTCGACCGCAACGACGAGTTTGCCGGCAACCCGGCGGTGCGGTTCACAAATCAGCCCCACCGCGAATATGTCTACCGCCCCGCCTTCGAACTCGGCCGCCACCCGCTCGGCTACGAGATCCAAAAGGTGCTCGCAGCGATCGACCGGATCGAGGCTGGCGCCGGCGCCGCCAACGCCGCCGTGCCGCCGATCGGCGTCTGCGGCGTCGGGGAAGGGGGGAGGATCGCGCTGTTGGCCGCGGCGTGCGACGACCGCATCGATGCCACCCTCGTCTGCGGCGCGTTCGGCCCGCGCGAGGCCACCTGGCAGGAGCCGATCGACCGCAATGTGTGGCGTCTCCTCACCACCGCCTCCGATGCCGAGGTGGCGGCGCTGGTGCTCCCGCGGGCGCTCGTCCTCGAAGCGGCCCACGTGGCGGAGTTTGCCGGGCCTGCCAAGCCCCGCGAGGGGCGCAGCGGCGGCGCCGCGCCGGGAACGATCGGGCAGGTTCAGGCGGCCGACTTCGAGGATGAATTCGCCACAGCCCGCGCCTACGCCCAGCGCCTCGATGCTGACGAGCGTCTCGAACGCGCCGGCAATCCGCAGGCCCCCGAGCCCGCCGGCGGAACGGAGGCCGTGCGGCCATTCCTCCGCTCGCTCGGCATCGACGTTCGCCCCGGCCCGCTCCCCAAGGCCGATGCTGCCCTCGATGCCGACGCCGTCGTCGAGACGGCCCGCGACCGGATGCGGCGCCAGGTGGAGGAGCTCTCCCGGTTCACGCAGCGCTTGCTCGAGCGCTCGGCCGCTGTCCGGGCCAAGGATTGGCACGACGTGATCGCTGCCGCCCAAGCCAAGGACGCCCCCAAGGCGGCCGCTGCGGTCGATGCCCATCGCGAGCGGGTCCGCCGCGACCTGATCGGCATCATCCCCGATGAGCTCCTTCCCTTCGCTGCCAGTTCGCGGCAGATCCTCGACGATCCGGCCTTCACCGGCTGGGAGGTGACGATCGACGTCTTCCCAGACGTGATCGCCGGCGGGATCGTCCTGGTGCCGAAGGGGATTCCCGCCGGGGAGAAGCGCCCCGCCGTCGTCTGCCAGCATGGCCTCGAAGGGGTGCCGATGGATGTCATCACCACCGAGGGGCCATCGTTTCCGATCTATAAGGCGTTTGCCGCCGAACTGGCGCGGCGGGGCTACGTCACCTTCGCTCCCCAGAATCCCTATCGCGGCCACGACCGCTTCCGCACGCTCCAGCGGAAGGGAAATCCGCTCGGCCTCACCCTCTTCAGCACGATCATCCCCCAGCACGGACGGATCATCGACTTCCTCGAGCGCCTCCCCGAGGTCGACGCCAACCGGATCGGCTTTTATGGCCTCTCCTACGGCGGCAAGACGGCGATGCGCGTGCCGCCGTTTGAGCCGCGCTACAAGCTCTCGATCTGCTCGGCCGACTACAACGAGTGGGTGCGGAAGAACGCCGTCGATCACATCCCCTACAGCTACGTCTTCACCCCGGAGTACGAGATCTTCGAATGGAACATGGGGAGACTCGCAAACTACGCCGAGCTGTCGTGGCTGATCTGGCCGCGGCCGTTCATGGTCGAACGCGGGCATGACGACGGCGTCGCCCCCGACGAGTGGGTGGCGGCGGAGTTTGCCAAGACGAAGCGGCACTACGTCAAGCTCGGTGCCGGCAACAACGCCGAGATCGAGTGGTTCGACGGGCCCCACGCGATCAACGGCCGGGGAACCTACGACTTCCTCGACCGCCACCTCGACCCCGACAAGAAGCTCCCGCGGAAATGAGCCCGCGTCGAGCCCCCGGCTCGGCATCGGGCCACCGGTCCGCTCGACGGCCTCCGGGCCTAGGATCTTCGTACCGTGCCGCGATCCGGAACTCCGCACGGACGATTCCCTCTGGGTGCGGCGTCCGAGCCAGCGTCAGGATCCGCGGGAGAACCCGCGAGCCCCGCTCAGCCGAGGGAGCGTGATACATTGCAGATGGCGATTGCGAACATCTCGCAGCATTGCGGAAGAGATC
>CANGGC010000491.1 GCA_947453125.1 Planctomycetaceae bacterium
ACGAGGAGATACTTCCGCGCCCCCTGGTTCTTCACCGCCCGCACCTCGGTGACGAGAAAGCCACTCTCGGCCGTGAGGTAGCGGCCCGGCTCGATCTCGAGGCGGAGGCGGTGGCCGAAGGCCTCTTCGAGACGCTTGCGCGTCGCGTTCCAGAGCTCGACATAGCCCCCCAGATCGGCATGAACTTCGCCGGGGCGGTAGGGAACCGGCAGCCCGCCGCCGGCGCTGATCGTGGTCAGCGAGCGGCCGATCTCGCGGGCCACATTCTCGAGCGTGCCGGCGACTTCTGCCAGGTGCGCGAGATCCGTGCCGCTGCCGATGTGCATGTGGAGGCCGGTGACCGCGATCCCCGCCCATTCGGCGCGGCGCATGACGTCGGCGATGTCGGCATGCCAGATGCCGTGCTTCGAGCCTTCGCCGCCGGTGTTGGTCTTCTGGCTGTGGCCGTGGCCGAAGCCGGGATTCACGCGGAGCGTCACCTCGGCCCCCGGCACCCGCGCGGCGAGTTGCTCGAGCATGTCGGCCGAGCCGCAATTGACATGGATGCCTAACCGCGCGACCTCGTCGAGAGCATCGCGGTCGAAGATGTCGGCCGTGTAGACGATCGGGTGGACCGGCGGCAGGCTGTCGGCTGCCGTCGAGCGGTCGGCATGGGGCGAATAGCCGGCGGCGAGGGCCCGCTGGATTTCACCGGTGCTCACCGCATCGACCACCACACCCTCGCGGCGGACGAGATCAAGCACGGCGAGATTGGAACAGGCTTTCTGGGCGAAGCGGACGGTGTCCCAGGCATGGCTCCCGCGCGGCTGCGTGAGGTCGCGGCAGCGGCGGCGGATCGTCTCGGCGTCGTAGACGTAGAGCGGCGTGCCATGAGCGCGGGCGAGTTCGGCCACGCTCACGCCGGCGATTGTGTGGCGGAGACCGCCGTGGGTGGAGGAAGCGGAGGACGCGTTGGAGGCGGACGTGATCACGGAACGGCCTGGGAGGTGGGGCTTGGGATGGTGAAAAACACGCGGAAGAAGAGCGTCTCGGTCGGCCGGGGGCGGACGAACGAACACGCGGAGACAAGAGAGGGCTTCCCCCTTGCCTCCGCGTGTCGTGTCGCGTCTGGCCGAGGAATCAGCGGGCGCCGGCCGGCTCACGCTCGGCGGGGACACGCCGCGGCGGCGCGGCGCGACCGCCGGGGCCACCGATCCCCTGTTGCTGCTGTTGGGCCATCGTGGCGGCGGCCTTGAGGGCGCCAGCGCCGACCGTCAGCCGGGTGACGAAGCCACCGTCGATCGGACGTCCCGAAGCCTTCACGGAACCGGAGTCCTTGTCGGTCTCGATGAGGCTGCCGGCCTGCTCGGCGGCGGCCTCGGCCTGCGGGCCGACCCCCATCGAAGCGGCGTAGGTGAAGATCCGGTCGAGGGCCAGGGCGATTGCGGCCCCGGGGACTTCCGCATCGGCGACGGTCGTGTTCGCCTTGCCGTTGGTCTCGAGGAGCTTTTCGAGCCGCGCCTTGACGTCACCGCCATGGAGAAGGAACGCGTAGTCGGGAGTGACCGCGAGGGTCAGCTCGACTGCGGGGCCGACGATCCCGGCGGCCGGCGTGGCGGATACGTCGATCGTCACGGTGTGGAGGTTCGCCTTGCCCACCTTGCCGCTGTCAAACTTCGCCTTCACCTCCTTCGGCAGCGCCGAGCCGGGGCCGAAGAGCTCCTTGACCTGCTTCTCGAGCTTCGGCCCATCGGCGATGTGGGCGCCGGCGGTGATCAGCGGAAGTTGGCCGGCGACGCTCGTGTCAACCGTGACGGCGGCGTCGAGCCCGCCGGCATCGGCCATCGCGTCGACGAGCCCTTTCACGACCGTGGCCACGATCTGCATCGTCTTGTCGTTCCCCTGCGGCAGGGCGCCATCGAGCATCGCCACGATCTGGCGGCGCTGCGAATCGTTGAGGGGCTGAACGGCGTGGGCTGCCAGCGCCGGCAGGCCGCCGTCCTGGGTGGCCGCGGTCGCTACCGTCAGCGCCGACGCCGACGAGCCGGCCTTGGGGCCGTTGACGGCGATCACCTTGTTCTCGATGAACACGGCGTTCTCCTCCGGATCGAGTGCCAACGCGATCGTCAGCGTCTCGACACCGCTCAGGCCTGCCAGCGCCGTCTGGAGTGCCTCGGCATCGACCGGCCGCCCCTGGTTGGCAGACGCGGCGGCCATCTGCTGGATCCCGGCCGCGATCAGGGCGCGGAGCGATTCCGGCATCACCGACGGATGGGTCTCGATGGCGAGGGTGTAGTCGGTGACGAGCGGGGTGAGGAGCTTGGCGGGATCGGCGATGTCGAACTCCTGGCCACGCTGGCCGATCACCGCCCAGCCGTCCTGCTCACGGATCTCGATGTCCTGGCCGCTGGGGAGCGTGAGCCGGCGGATGTCGCCATCCTTCTCGATCGGTCCGGTGGACCCCTGGAGCGAGCCGAGGAGCTTCTCGAGATCCTTCACAGGGATGGCGGCATGGATGCCGATGTCGTCGTTGGCAGAGGTGACGATGACGCCGAGGGGGCGCTTGACGTCGAGGCCGTTGAGACCCTTTCCCTGCGTCGAAAGGAGGAGGACCGATTCGAGCATCGCGGCTAGGCCGGGGTTGTCGACATGAGGGCCGATCCAGGTGAGCTGCTGCTTGAGGTCGCCGTAGCTGTCGATGGCGACGACGGCGAGCACCTTCCGGCCGGTGCCGGTCTGGGCCGCGGCGATCGCCGGAAGAAGGAGGGCGACGGTGGCGACGACGGCGGCGATTGGGCCGACCAGTCGACGGACAGTGGCAAGGACCATGACTGAAGAGCCTTTCGTGGGCGGACGGGGCAGGGCCTCGGCAAGTTTTGCAGTGTAGCAGTCCCCCTCCGGGCGGGCATCGGTCGGGTGGGGCGAAACCCTGCGGAATCGTGGCCGCCGCGGTATCCTTTGAAGATGATGTCCGCGACCTCGCCCACCTTCGACCAGGCCTCCCCGGTCTACCCCGTTTTCCCGCTCCCGGGCCGGACTCCGCCGTTCGTCATCCGCCGCCGCATCCTCCAAGGGGTGCTCTACCTCCTCACCGCCGCCACCACCTTCTCTGCCGGCGTGGTCGGCTGGGAGCCGCTTGTCCTCGGGGTCGATGCCGATGTGGCCAGCGGGCTGGCAGAGTACGGCCTCCGTGGGCTGGTCTATATGGTGGCAGTGCTGGCGGTGCTCACGGCCCACGAGGCGGGGCACTTCATCGCAGCGTCGATCC
>CANGGC010000492.1 GCA_947453125.1 Planctomycetaceae bacterium
AGACGACCCTCTTCAAGGCCCCCGAAAGCGGTAAGGCCCGCGATCTCGGCGAGATCGAAGCGATCGAACCCCGGTCGCTCGCGGGGCGCCTGACGATCGAGGGCTGTGGCGCGATCCCGGCCAGCACACGAATCCATCTGCTGCGCGATGCTGCGTGGGACACCCGGACCGTCCCGGTCGCCGCCGACGGGACGTTCGAAGCCCTGGGCCTTCCCCCCGAAGGCTATCGCCTCGGGGTCGTGGCAGACGGTCTCACGATCGACAGCGGTCGCCTGACTTGGCAATTCGTCGATGAGCAATACGCCGCGATTCCGCTGCAGACGTCACGTTCGGACGTCCTCATCCCGGTGATCGCCAGCACCGCGCCCGGGATCCGCCCCAGCAGCACTGAGTACACCAACGCCGTCATTGACGAAGAATTCGTGCTTATCGACGCGGACGGGGCACGGGTACCGCTGCCGGAGCAACTCCAAGGAACGGTCGTCGACCCCGAAGGCCGGCCTGTGGCCGGAGTGGACGTCTCCGCAAGCCTGATCGGTCGGGGAGCTTTCGTCGGACCACGCGTGGCTGAAACTGACGACGCGGGCAGATTCACGCTCGACTCGCTTCCCGCTCTCCCCCTCGAGCTCTTGGCGTATCGGACAAGTCATCAATTGGGATTCGTGCCTTACCCGACCCGCGTCACGGTCTCGCCGGGCGAATCGGAGGTGCGCATGGTGATCGACCCGCGGCTCCCCCACAGGTATCCCGACCTCGATCCTCCCATCGCCTCCCTCCCTCCGCGGTCATCGATGAGCGTGACGTTAATGCGGGGCCTCGTCGGCGTGATGATGTTATGGGCCCTCACGTTCGTCATCCTGCCGTCGATGATGAGGCGACTGTTCGGAAACGATGTCTTCGCCAAGATTCCGCGGACAACCACGTCAGCGGCGGATGGTGTGACGCGGCGCTAGCCCGCTTCGAGCCCCGTCGATCCAACTCTCCGAAGCGACGTTCTCGCCCAGGCCGCAACGAGCACTCCATCGAATCATCGGCCGGTCCTCCGCGGCCCGCGTTGGCACAAGCGGATCAGCAGAGAGATCAGCGAACGCACGAACCATTGCAGGAGGAACGCGGCACACGCGGCCACGACGAAGGTCGCAAGCCAAGTGCTCAGGGTGTTGCCTCTCTCGGCCGCGGCAGCGAGTGACACGGGGCTTATTCTCGGAAGGCCCGCAAACCACGACAGCAGCAATGACCACCCGGTCGCGGCGACCACGCCCGCCACAACCGCCCAGATCAATCGCCACCGGAGAAGGCTTAAGAAGATTTCGCGAGACGTTTCGTGAGGTTTCATGACGGTCTTCATGCTATCCCCCCCGGGAGCGATATCCATCTGGCGGACGACGATGGCGCCATCGGGGTGAGGTGGACGACGACGGGGGCGGTGAGTGATCGACAGGGCCTCGAGGCGGGGATCGGAAGAGCGGTGACGGACTCCCGCCGTCATCTCCGATGGACTACAAAACCGCCATGCGGACATTGAAAAAGTATCGTAAAAAATGCCGCGACAGCGACTTGTTGACCGATCTTGTCTATTGGACTAGATTGGTCTAAAAGGTGCCCGATGTGGATTCCCCGCGATTTCGATGGCCGGCGGATCGCTGCCGGGGCGCTCCCCATCAAGGTGCTCAAGGGCCCCCGCCAGGTCGGCAAGACGTCCGTCCTCGAGCGGATGACGACCCATCGTGTCGTCTATCTCGACGACGTCGCCCTGCGGACGCAGGCGATCGATGATCCCAGGTCGTTTCTTGATGCCCTTCCGGCGCGACTCGTGCTCGACGAGGCCTCGCTCGCCCCGCCGCTGTTCGGGGAACTCAAACGCCGCATCGATGAGTACCGTCGCTCCACAAGGGATGGCACCGGCTCTGCGGATCCGCCCGACGTCTGGATCACTGGCTCGAACCAAACGCTCCTCCAGCGCCACGTCCGCGAATCGCTTGCCGGCCGCGCTAGCTACTTCGATCTCAACACGCTCTCGATCCATGAACTGGCCGCCGGATGGCGCCTGGCCGACCACCTCCTTCTCGGTGGCTGGCCGGAGCTCCGCGTCTCCCCGACCCTCGATCCGATCCGGTACCTGAACGATCTGATCGCCACCTTCATCGAGCGCGACATCGTCTCTGCCGCCGGCATCGAGCGGCATGCGGCGTTCACCAAATGCCTCCAGCTGACAGCCGCCCGCGTCGGCCAGCTCATGAACTTCTCCGAGGTCGGCGCCGCGTCGGGAGTCGAACTGACGACCGTGCAATCATGGCTCTCAATCCTCGAGACCAATGGCATTCTGCGGCGGCTGCAGCCGTTCTTTACCAACCTGAATCAGCGGCTGATCAAGTCGCCGAAGTTCTATTTCGAGGATGTGGCACTGGCCACCCGCCTCCAGGGATGGACCGACCGGGAGCCGCTGCTCGCCTCCCCGCTGGCCGGTAACCTCGTCGAGAACCTGGCCGTGTCGGAGGTTGCCCGTTTCTTCGTCAACCGCGGCCTCCAGCCGAGGCTCAATCATGTCCGCTCGAAGGAGAAGGTCGAGATTGATCTCCTCGTGCATCTCTCCAATGGCCGCACCGTCGCCATCGAGGTCAAGTCGGCACCGTGCGGGTTCGACAAGCCGCAGCTCCGCCTCCTCGACTCCCTCGGCCTCGACGTCGTCGAGCGTTGGGTGGTAACGCCGACCGGGGACGGAAGCCGAGGGTCGGAGAAGGTCGTACCTTTCACCCGCATCTGGGAAGAACTCGATCGCGTGGAGCCGATGCGCTAGCCCTTGCCGTCGAGCCAATCAGTCGACAAGACCCGGGCGATCCGCTCAGCGAGCCTGGCGATGACGTCATCGATCACGACGGCTCACTCCGTCCTCACTCGAGGGATACATCTCCAAGCCCAATCGCTCTGCCGCGGCGATCAGGTCGGGCGTGCCGGGGTCCCCGTCGTCGAAGCCGTAGAACGCCACCCCCGGCATCTGTGGATACGCCTTCTTCACCGTCCTGGCGAGCACCGACAGATCGTCCGCGGTCATCCGTCGCCCGGCCTTGTCGGCGCCGGCCGCGACGTAGCCAAAGCAGACGATGCACCGATCGAGGAGCCCTGACTTCTCCACCACGCTGACACGTTCCCTGATGCCGTCGAGCGTGAGCCCGCCGACGTCGGGAATGAACGTGTACCCCTCGATGATCGCCAGATCGAACGTGCCGTCGGCGAGGAGCGCGAGGA
>CANGGC010000493.1 GCA_947453125.1 Planctomycetaceae bacterium
AGGAGGTCGCCCGGACGGTTGTCCGTGGCGGCCCGCAGGTCAACGAGGAGGCGGTGCGCCTCGCCTGGACACCGAAGGCCCTCGGCGAGCGGAAGCTCTCGCTCGTGGCCGAGCCGCAGGAGGGGGAGGTGGTCCTCACCAACAACGAACTCTCGACGTTCGTCGAGGTGGTCGACGGGGGCTTGCGGGTTCTCTATCTCGAGGGAGCACTGCGGGTCGAGCAGCGATTCCTCCGCCGCGTTCTCGCCGCGAGCCCCGACATGCAGGTCGATTTCGAGTGGATCGACGCCGCCGGTCGGCGGAATTGGCCGCTCAATCTCGGCCGCAAGCTCGACGCCGGGTACGACGTGTTTCTCATCGGCGACCTCGACGCCTCGGCCCTGTCTCCTCAGGATCTCGGTGCCATCGTCGCCAAGGTCAACGGCGGTGCGGGAATCGGTTTTCTCGGCGGCTTCCACGCCTTCGAGGCCGGTGGCTGGGGAAGCACGGCCATTGGCCAATTGCTCCCTTTCGAGTCCGACAAACTGGCCCGCCAGCCGTTCGACCAGCCGATCCGCCCGGGGCTCCACCTGCCCGGTCCGCTGAAGATGATCCCCGATCAGCGGTTCGGCGGCGTCTCGATCCTCCGCCTCGGGCCCACCGATCAGGAGACCCGCGCCGCTTGGCAGGCCCTGCCGCCACTCGAGGGCGCCAACGACCTGGGACGACTCGTTCCCAATGCGAAGCCGCTGGCCGTCACCTCCGACGGCAGGCCGCTGTTGGTCGCCCGCGAGTTCGGCGAGGGGCGCGTGCTGGCGTTTGCCGCCGATTCGACTTGGCGCTGGGCGATGCAGGGCGGTGGGGAGCAACACCGGCGCTTCTGGCGACAGATGGTCCTCTGGCTCGCCAAACAGGACGACTCCGGCAACGACTCGCTGTGGGTCCGCCTGGCGCAGCGCCGCGTGGCCCCCGGCGCTACCGTCGCCCTCGACACTGGGCTCTCGAAGCCAGACGGCAGCGGGGTCGCGGAGGCAGGCTTCGAGGCGGTGATGACCTCGCCTGGAGGGGTCTCGCGCCCCTTGCGGCTGGCGAGGAAAGGGGAGTCGTATTCGGGGGTACTCGCCGACTTCAACGAGCCGGGGGATTGGAAGGTCACGGTCCAGGCGACGAAGCCAGGAGCCCCCCCGGTGTCGCGATCGGCACGGTTCACCGTCGTCCGGCAGGATCTCGAGTTGGCAAGCCCCAGGGCCAACCCGCTTCTCATGCGGCAGTTGGCCGAGTCGACCGAGGGGGGCGGGGTGCGGTCGCCGGAGGAGCTCTCCGAGATCCTCGACGACCTGCGGACGAAGCCCTCGGCCTACGACGCCCAGGAGCAGTGGTCGGCCACCCTGTGGGACAAGTGGCCGATGTTCCTCGTCATGGCCGGGCTTCTCTGCACGGAGTGGTTCCTGCGGAAGCGCTGGGGGCTCGTGTAGCGATTCCCCGGCCGATTTCCCCTGTCGGGGCCTTGGCCTGCCTGCTACTCTCCCCCCCCTCGCAGGCTGCCCAGTCCGCGGGGAGGTGACGAAGCAGACAGGCCGGTTCCGGCCGGGAGTACGGAGTGCGCAAGCGACGCCCCATCCGCCGCAAGCTCATGGTGGGAGGGGGCCTCGTCCTCCTCATGGTGGCGCTCCTCTCGGCGAGCAGCTTCCTCGGCACCTATTCCTACCGCCGGCTCGTGCGCGGCCTGAGCAGCCGGGCGGCGGAGTTGCCGCTGGCGAGTGATCTCGGCGAGAGCGTGGCGACGCTCCGGTTCGTCCACGCCCGGAGCTTGTCGGGGGATGTGACGGCCCTCGCCGCCGAGCCGGCCGCACTGCCGTTCGTTTCCCCGCCGCCGGTGCCCGATCAGGAGGGGGAAGACGAGGACGACGGTGACGAGGAGGCTCGTGAGCTCGGCCCCTGCAGTGCCCCGTTCCTCGCAGTGCTTTCACGGACGGAACGGGCCCTCGAGGCTTACCGTGAGGAGCTCGGCAAGGGGGAAATCGACAACGCCCCGCTCGGCGACCGGAGCCGCGAGCGCGAGACCGCCCGGCGGATCTCTGCCAGTCTCACCCGGATCCGTGATGTGGTGGGGCGGCCGGCCGCCGGCGAGGGGGTGGCGCTGGAACAATTGCGCACCCTCGGCCCCGACCTCGGTCGGCTGGCCGCGCTCTCAGCGACCCTCCCCACCTATCTCCAGGAGCACCTCCTCGATCTCTCCAGCGACGTCCGTACCGGGTATCGGACACTCATCGTCACCACGTGGGCCGCGGCGATGGCATCGGCGCTGCTTCTGGCGTCGCTCGGCGTCCTCACGTACCGCTGGGTGTTTCGGCCGCTGCGCCTCCTCGGCTACGGTTCGCGGCGCGTGGCCGCCGGCGACTTCGCCTTCCGGCTCAATCTCGACAGCCGCGACGAGATGGCGGAGCTCGCCGAGGCTCTCAACGACATGACGCAGCGCTTCCAGGAGGTTCGCGACGACCTCGACCGGAAGGTGCAACTGCGGACGCGCGAGGTGATCCGCAGCGAACAACTGGCAAGCGTCGGCTTCCTCGCCGCGGGTGTCGCCCACGAAATCAACAATCCCCTTGCCTCGATCGCGATGTGTGCCGAATCGCTGGAAAGCCGGCTTGCCGGGCTCGTAACCGACGACAGCGAGGCGCAGGTGGCCCGCCGCTACCTCGAGCTGATCCAGGCCGAGGCGTTCCGCTGCAAGGGGATCACCGAGAAGCTCCTCGACTTCTCCCGGCTCGGTGAGGTGCGCCGCCAGCCGACGGCGATCATGGCGTTGGTGAAGGATGTCGCCGAGATGCTCCGCCACGTCGGGCGGTTCGCCGGGCGCTCGATCGAGATTGACGACGGCCCTGATCTCCCGGTGATGGTCAATCCGCAGGAGATCAAGCAGGTGGTGCTCAACCTCCTCGTCAACGCCCTCGACTGCATCGAGACGACGGGGCATGTCCGGGTGGCCGTGCGCCGGATCGGTGAGTCGGCCGTGCTCACCTTCGCCGACGATGGCTGCGGGATGAATGACGAGGTCCTCGAGCACCTCTTCGAGCCTTTTTTCACGCGTCGCAAGACGGGGCAGGGGACCGGCCTGGGGCTGTCGATCGTCCACCGGATCGTCGCCGATCATGGTGGGCGGATCGAGGCGGAGAGCGATGGGCCGGGGAAGGGGGCCACGTTCCGCGTCACGCTCCCCCTCGCGGCCGCGGCCGACGGGCAGCGACGCCCGGGGAACGGGGCG
>CANGGC010000494.1 GCA_947453125.1 Planctomycetaceae bacterium
GATGAAGCGGGGCCGTTTCTTGCTCGTGGTGACGTCCGTGGCCGTGGCAATCGTTTCGGGGGGCCTCGCCCGCCCGGCGTTCGCGATCAAGCAGTTCCAGGACGAGTTCAAGGCCGTCTACGTCAAGCCCGACAGCAGTGATCCCGCCGAGAAGGCGCTGGCCACGGCCGTCGAGGCAGCGAAGTGCAACCTCTGCCACAAGGGGAAGGAAAAGAAGGACCGCAACGCCTACGGCCACGCCCTTGCCGAACTTCTCGACAAGAAGGAAGACGCCAAGAACATGGAGAAGATCCGCAAGGCGCTCGAGACCGTCGCTGGGATGAAGAGCGCTGACGGTGAGCCGACGTTCGGCGAGCTGATCAAGATGGGGAAGCTGCCCGGCGGCCCCGCCGAGTGATCGTTGCCACCGCCAAGGCCCATGATCTCCGGAGACGCCGTTCGACGGCGTCTCCGGTTTTTTTTGATGCGTGCGTCGAACGACAGGGAAGGCGTTTCCAGGAGATGACGATGAGCGACGGCAATCTGCCCGGCAGGGATGACCGGCCCACCCCACGGAGTGCGGGGGCCTTGGGTGTACGAAGGCTTGGCTCGACCACGCTGGCGGTGCTCCTGCTCGTGGCCTCGAGCGGGCCTGCGGAAGCCCAGCGCCCCAGTCGTCGGTGGCGCAGTGCCCCCCCCGCGCCGCGGGTTCAAACGGCGCCCCGCTCGGGCCCCCAACCGTCGTCAGCCGCGGCCGCTCCGCGGACCGGGAACCAGCAGGCGGGGACGCAGCCGTCGTCGCCGAAGCAGCCTGCCGCTGGCGGCAAGGAAGGGAAACAAGAGGGGAAGACCGCTTCCTCGCAGGACAAGCAGCCAGGCAAGCAGCCGGGGAAGGAAACCCCGCAGACCACCGCGAACCCTGAAGCGCCGCCACCGTCCACCGGGGCTTCCGAACAGCTCGTGTGGGATGGGCCGGCGCCGTTCAGTGACGCGTGGCGGGCCGATCATCCCGGCGCCTGGCGGCCGGAGGAGGGAGCGGGGGAGATTGTGCTCGCCGGAGGAGCCCGCGTGCCGACGCGGGTCGACAGCGCCGCTGTCGATGTGGCGCAGTGGACGGCAAGGGATCGCCAGACCGATGCCACCGCGCCGCGGTCGGTGCTCCAGGTATCGGCTGAGCAGGCATCGGCCGAGATGGCCTTGCCCGACGGAGCGATCTCGCCATCCGATCTGGTCGTCTTTCCCGGGGCCGATGGGGGGCTACCTGCGGCAGCCATCCCTGCGATAAGTCCCAACACCCTCGCCGAGGACACGGCCGCCGATGGAACGGTCAGTGTCTTGGTGCGGGATGGGGCGGGGCCGTCGTCGAGCGTTAAGCCAACCGCCGGTGCATCGGCCACCGTCTCGCTCTCCCAGGAGGACTCGTCGTCTCCTTGGCTCCCCCTGGGGACCTTCGCCGCGGTTCCGGCCGGGAGCGACGGCTCCTTGGCGCCGCATCTCTTCCTCGAGCTTGCGCTCCACCGCGACGGCACCGTGCGGGGCAACTATTTCGACGCCGTCTCCGATGCCGTCCATCCGGTGACGGGCCGATTCGACCGCGAAACCGGGGCGCTCTCCTGGCAGATCGGAAGTGGCGGGGCGGAGTTTGAGACCACGGCCGAGGGATTGGCCGGGGGGCGAGGGGAGGCCACCGTCCGCCGCGGGTCGACGGAACGGCCATGGGTGCTCATCGGCCTCCCCTGAATGTCGGTGGGAAAAGTCATCCCTGACGTTGTTTCACGGCCTGCTCACCAGCAGCGTCGATCCGCGGGAAGCGTCAGCCGTCGGCGATCGCGTCGAAGAGATCGGTGAGGAGGCCGCCCGGGAGTGCCGACACGGCTTCCGCTGTTGCGGCCGGGGCGAAGATCCGCACCCGCTTGACGAGATCGTCGAACTGCTCGTGGGCAAGACTGCGGACCACGGGGGAGAGTTAGGCGAGCGATCTCCAGTGATCGGCCCCGGGGCCGGCCCGGTCGCCGCCGTCCCTGGGCCGCTGCCGGACCTGCAGGCTGAACTCCACCTCGCGCTCGGCGGGCGGGGCATCGATGAGGAGCGTCTCGGGAGCGACGGCCATTCCCAGCCTTCGTGACAACCGCTCGGCCAGCCGGGCCGAGATCCGGGTCGTGGTGGGATAGGAGCAACCGGCGAGGGCGCGGTGGATGTCGGGGTGATTGAGGGCGTCGTAGGTGGCGACGCGTTTGACGAGGGTCCGCCGTGGGCCGAACAGGCCCTCGACGAGCGCCGCCGCCCCGGTCCCCTCCGCCGCACCCCTCAGCCAGCCGATGAATCCCTGCTCGTCGGCCCGGGTGAGCCAGGGGGCATCAATGGAATCGCGCACGAGCCACACCGCGCGCTGGAGCATGCCGGTGGCGGCCCGCACGGCGTGGTGCCAATAGACCTCGCTGAACATCACGTAACGGGCAAAGACCATCAGCTCGGCGGCCGTTCGCCCCTTGTCGGTGATCGCGAGCGACTGCCCTCCGGCATCGATGCAGAGACTCGCGAGCAGACGATCCTGATCGAAGTGACGGCCGTAGGGGACACCGGCGTGGAGGCTGTCGCGGGCGAGATAGTCCATCTTGTCGACATCGATCGGCCCGGAGAGGAGGGAGTGGAGAAGAATCCCGGCCGGGTCGGTGGCAGTCCCGTCGATGAGGGCCGCGACCCTCGCAGGCTCGAGCCCCCACTCGGCCCGGAGGATCTCGGCGGGCTCGCCGGCCGCAAGGATCCGGCCGACGAGCGACTCGTGGCGGGGGAGTTCCGGCAGGCCCATGTCCTCGAGGGGATGGCAGAAGGCCCAGTGCCCGATGTCGTGCACGAGGGCGGCAACGATGAACGCTGCGGCGTCTGCTTCATCGACGGTGGTGGCGAAGTGGCTGTCGCGCCGGAGCCGGCCGAGGAAGGCCAGCGCCAGCCGGTAAACCCCCAACGAATGCTCGAAGCGGGAGTGGACGGCGCCGGGGTAGACCAGCGCCACCAGCCCGAGCTGGCTGATCCGCGTCAGGCGGCGCATCTCGGGGGTGTCGATGAGGGCCCGCACTCTGGCCGTCAACGGCACTGTCACGTCGGGAGGGATGCGGATGCCGTCGGCGGCATGCTCGGTCGCGATCAACTCCGGGAGTGCGTCGTAAGCCATGGGGGACCGCGGTGGAGGGGATCGTCCGTGACGGCGGCTCAGAGGGAGGTGATGCCGGCGAGCCACCGGAGGGCCACGGTGACCATCAGGAA
>CANGGC010000495.1 GCA_947453125.1 Planctomycetaceae bacterium
ATGGTATGCCGGAAGCGTCGGCTGGCGGAATGCCCCGGCCAAGAACCGTGGTACAACCGGGGGATCACTTCTGCCCTGCCGCCGAGCCCGCTCTCCCGCCATGTCGTCCACGATCCACACGAGCGTCCTCCCCGCCGAATCGCTGTCGTTCCTCGACCTCAAGCCGGGCGACCGGGTCGTCGATGGCACGCTCGGGGGCGGCGGACACACCCGGCTTCTCGCCGAGGCGGTCGGCCCCACTGGCCTGGTGATCGCCATCGATCGCGACCCCGGCGCCATCGCCCGCGGCGTCGACCTGCTCGCCGGCCTGCCGGTCCGGTTTGCGCAGGCCAACTACCGCGATCTGCCGGAGGTGCTCGACGCGCTCTCGATCGACAAGGTCGACGCGGTGCTCCTCGACGTCGGGCTCTCGAGCGACCAGCTCGCCGACGTCGAACGGGGCTTCTCGTTCGATGCCGACGGCCCCCTCGATCTCCGCTTCGATCCCACCGAGGGGGAGCCGGCCTGGCGGCTCGTCAACCGCCTCCGCCCCGAGAGCCTCGCCGATCTCATCTACGAATACGGCGAGGAACGCCACAGCCGAAGGATCGCGCGGCGGATCGCCGCCGTCCGCGAGAAGGAGCCGATCCGCACCGCGCGGCAATTCGCCCGCATCGTCACCTCGGCGATTCCGCGCCAGTATCCGCCGGCCCGGATCCATCCGGCAACGCGAACCTTCCAGGCGCTGCGAATCGCCGTCAACGAGGAATTGAAGAGCCTGCAGATCGCGCTGGAGCGCACGCCCACCAGGCTTGTCCGCGGCGGGCGGATGGTGGTGATTGCGTTCCACTCGCTCGAAGATCGGCTCGTGAAGCAGGCCTTCCGCAACACGCAGGTGTGGGAGTGTCTCACGCGCTCCCCCGTCGATGCCTCCGAGGAGGAGGTGGCCCGCAATCCACGGAGCCGATCGGCGCGGCTCCGGGCAGCCCGGCGCCTCCCCGATCCGCTCGATCCGGCCAGTACGGGCTGATTTCAGCAGGCTTTTTCCCGGCGATTTTCCCCTTCCGTCGGGGCGTCGGTGTGGGCAGAATCCCACGCCCTGCCAATCGTCGGAAAATGCCCCTCGCCCTCTGCTGCCCATCGGCGGGGCGATCCCCCGATTCACGGCCTTCCAGGAAGCACCGATCGCCCCGGAGTCGGAAGCATGGACAACGCCCACGACGCCGAGAGCGACGACGATCTCGACGAACGCCTTGCCCGGGTGTTCGAGGAGCAGGGCATCCCCAAGCCCCCCCCCCGCGCAGCCGCTCGCCCGCTTCCTTCGCCGCCGCCCCAAAGCGTCCCGGCCGTCGCGCCGGCACCCCGCCCGGAAGCGATCCCGAAAGCCATCCCGCAAGCGCCCTCCCGACCGTCACCGGCGGCAGCCAAGCCGGCCGCGCCGCCAGTCACTCCCCGGCGCAGCGGTCGCCGCGAGAAGACGATCCTCCTGGCGATGCTCGGCACCCTCGCCGGTGCCTTCGTCGGGGTCCTGTCGATGAAGCTCCTCGTCCCCCGCCCACCGAATGGCGCGGGGCCCGACATCCACCTCGAATCGGCTGAAAGCGTCGGGATCGATCTCGTCGAGCCCCCTGCCCTGACCGCGCTTCCCCCTGCCGCGGCCATTCCCCCCGATCCCTTCCGCAGCCTCGGCCTCTCCCCCGCCACCCCGGGCGACGAACAGGCCTCGTTCCGGGAGAGTGACACGCCCAACGTCTCCGCCGCGAGCGATGCCGAACCTGCCGACGCGGCGCCGGCACCGGGGCGATTTTCCCGCTCGCCTTCCTCCAAGCGCCTCACCCCCACCGCTCCCCGAGATCTCGCTGCGGTGCCCGCCGACGCCGCTCCCTCGTCGTCACGGTTCGCCGCCAATCCGCTCCGCACCACCGACGACGAACCGCTTCCCGAGCGGCGAGCAGCCTTCACAAGCGACCCCGACCTATACGAACCCCGCGGGGAGGGTGTCGTCCCCGCGGCTGCCATCCGCCCCCTCGACCCGCGATCGGCTCTCGGGGAGGTGGCAACGCCGAATGCCAGCGGCGGCTATGTCGTCCGCGAAGGGGACACCTGGTGGTCGGTGGCCGAGTCGACCTACGGCGATGGCCGTCTCTACAAGGCGCTCTTCGCCTGGAACAGGACGCTCGACCCGCGCGTCAGCCTCGCCCCCGGCACCCGCCTCGAACTGCCGCGCGAGGAGCAGCTCCGCGCCGCCTGGGGCCGGCTCGTGCCGACAGGCGCCCCGTGACGCGGGGGCGACTCAAAGGCCCGCCGGGGAGTCGTGCGTTGATGGAAGACCGATCAGACCATCCTTTGGCAGCCTTCTTTAAGGCCATGGGGCATCGCACCTGGTCACGCCTGGGGGCCCTGTGGATCGATGCGGGGCGATTTTCGCTCGTCACCATCCCCTGCAACGTCGTGATTTCGGCATCCCGAGCGGAGCTGTCTCGGCTCCTTCGCGACTCCGGCCGGCTCGTGGCGCTGGCGAACGTGGCTGATGGAACGGGCGTGGTTAGCAGCGATTTCTGGATGCGCGATCGCGCCTATTCCCTGGCTTCGCTTCAGCGACAATTTCGTCAGCAGGTCGTTCGCCAAGGCCATCGCTGCACGGTGCGGACGGTGCCCTGGGAAGAGCTCAGCGTCTGCGGGCTGCGCGTCAACCAAGACACGATGGAGCGACGGGGCCTGAAGATGCACCGCTGCACGACCGCCAGCGGCTGGGCGGAGGTGTGTGCGGCCGCCGCCGCGATCCCCGGCCTCGAAGCGACGGGCTGTTTCGTCGATGGCACCCTGGCTTTGTTCCTCGTGTCGTGGATGGTGGCGGCCGACTGCCATGGCTTGATGATGCACCGCGACAGCCGTTTTCGTGCCACCGGCGCGGCCAACGTGATGGTCTACGAATTCTCCCGAACGATGCTCGCGCGCCCCGGAGTCAGCGGGGTCACGCTCGGCCGAGGTTGGTTTCCCGCCGAACCGACGATCGATCGCTTCAAACGGCACGCCGGGTATGTCGAGGAGCCCCTGCAACTGGCCGTCACGCTCCACCCCCGCTGGGACGGCCTGCTTCGATCGCCGCGCACGCACGCCGTCATGCGGGCCGCCGATGCGCTCTCGGGCCACCGCTTCCGGCTGGAAGACGATCTCGAAGTGCTCCGGGCCGCCGCTCACACGAGCTTCATGAGCGACCCAGATCGGCTGTGAGGAGATCGGCGGCGCGTTCCCCAATAA
>CANGGC010000496.1 GCA_947453125.1 Planctomycetaceae bacterium
CAACAGCACCATCAGCCCGAAACACCGGACCATACTTGCCGCGGTATTGTCTGTGGGCTTCCTGCCGACAAGGCATCGGCCCGCCGGCGAGCGTGCTCGCCAGATCAGCGATTCAGATCAGCTCGGCGATCGGCTCGCGGTTGTCGAGGAGATACTGCGGCCGGCCGGCGTGGTCGGGAATCGTTGTCGTGGCGACGTCGATGCCGAGCCGGTGGTAAAGCGTCGCGAAGACGTCCTGATAATGGACGGGGCGATCCTGCGGCACCTCGCCGAGCCGGTTCGTCGAGCCGATCACCTGCCCGGTCCGCATCCCGCCGCCGGCGAGGAGGCAGCAGGAGGCCTGCGGCCAGTGGTCGCGGCCGGCATCCTTGTTGATCCGCGGCGTCCGGCCAAACTCTCCCCAGGCGACGACGCTCACGTCCTTGTCGAGGCCGCGGTCGTGAAGATCGCCGACAAGCGCCGTGATCGCCTGGTCGAATCGGGCGAGCTGGTCGGGGAGACGGGCGAAGTTGGAATGGTGGCGGTCCCAGCTGCCAAACGACAGCGTCACGCACCGCACCCCCGCCTCGACGAGGCGCCGGGCGACGAGGAATTGATCCATCCAGTGGGGCCCGGCATCCTCGCCGAAGGCCGGGTCGGCCGAGCCGCGGCCGTAACGATCGCGCGTGGCGGCGTCTTCCCGTTCCACATCGAGCGCCTCGACAAACCGGCTCGAGGTCAACACATCAAACGCCTTCGCCGCATAGGCATCGTGGCCGGCGGTGGCGGCAGCGTCGCGCCAGCGGCGGAACCGGTCGATCCCCGCGACGAGGCCGCGGCGGTCGCCGAGCTGGTCGAGCGTGACCCCAGAGAGCCGCATGCTCGCCAGCCCCTCGTCGTCGGGCTGGCAGGGGGCGTGGGCGGCGCCGAGAAAGCCGGGGAGGCCGGGATTGCCGTAGGGGGCGTGGCGGGTCTTGATCGAGAGGCCAACAAACGGCGGCACGGCCCGGTCGACGGGGCCATGGAGGCGCGAAAGGGAGGCGCCGAGCGACGGATGGCCATCCTGCCGGCCGCGCGGGCCGATCGGATAGCCCGACAGGCAGAGATCGGAGCAGTGCTGATCGAGGCCGCCGTGGAGCGAGCGGATGATGGCAAACTTCTCCATCATTCCCGCCAGCCGCGGGAGATGTTCGCAGATCTCAATCCCGGGAACGCTCGTGGCGATCGGCCGGAAGCTCCCGCGGATCTCGGCTGGCGCCTCCATCTTCAAGTCGACCATGTCCTGGTGCGACGGGCCTCCCGGCAGATAGACCATGATCACGGCCTTGTGTCCGAGGCCGCCGGACACGGCCGTGCTTCGAGCCCCGGTCGCCTCGGCGGCGAGGAGCCGCGACATCGACAGCCCGCCGAGAGCGAGCCCGCCGATCTTCAGGGCATGGCGCCGCGAACGGCGCCGCCCGCCGTCGCAGAATCCCTCGATCGGCCGACCGGGGATCACGAGCACAGGATCAGTCACGGGGCTCTCCTCAGCGGGATCATGGGCGAAGGCTCATTTTTACCCGCCGGCAGCGGGGGATGCGAAGGGCGATCGGCGGGCGTTCGGTTCGGTGTACGATTCATGCTCTGAAAACCCCGGAGCGAAGCGCGTCATGCCCCTCTATGAATATGTCTGCCAAAAGTGTGACAAGAGCTTTGAACTGCTTATCCGCAACGGCGACACCCCACAGTGCCCCCACTGCCACAGCCAGAAGCTCGACAAGCTGCTGAGCGTCGTCTCCGGGCATGTCGCCGGCGGCAAGGGGAACGCCTCCCCCGATCCCGGCGGCTGCGGCAAGCCGCAGTGCGGCATGGGGGGCTGCGGGGGGATGGGGGGATGATCGCGCGTTTCGTTTCGCTCGCACTCCTCGGCGGGGTCTTCGCGGCCGTCGCCGCAGCGCCGCTTGCCGCCGCCGAACTGCGGGCCGGCACGGCGGTGGTCGATGTCACCGATCCCGGCGCCGAGAAGGTGCACGATCCCGCGCTTGCGAAGGTGCTGCTTTTTGAGCAGGAGGGGCGCCGCGGGGTGCTCGTCACGATCGACGTCGTCGCCATCGGCGGGATCGGCCCGATCGGCGACCAGTTTCTTGCCGAGCTCCGCGAGCGCCTCGCCCGCGAGCACGCCATTCCCCCCGAGGCCGTGATCGTCAACGCCAGCCACTGCCATGCGGCCGTCTGCGCGGACATCGCCGACCGGGTCGTGGCGGCGGTCGCGGCCGCGAAGCAGAGATTGGTGCCGGTGAAGGCAGGCTCAGGCACGGCGAGCGAAGCGCGGATCAGCGAGAACCGGCGCGTCGATCTCGTCGACGGCTCGCAGGCCGACATGCGCCGGGCGTATGCGATGCCGGCCGACGACGCAATCGCCGCCACTGCCCCGATCGACCCACAGGTGGGGCTCCTCGAGCTCGATCGCCTCGACGGCTCGCCGCTGGCGGTCGTTTATCTCTTCGCCTGCCATCCGATCATGAATCCGCCGCGCCGCGGCACGTCGGCCGATTTCCCCGCCGTCGCCTCCAGGCTCGTCGAGGAAACGCTCGGAGGGGATACGGTCGCGTTCTTCGTCCAGGGCTGCGGCGGCGACATCAATCCCGTCCGCTACAAGGAGGTCGACCGGCCGGCCGACGCCGAGCCACTCGGCAGCATGCTCGGCGGCACGGTGCTCGCCGGGCTCGAGCAGATTGAGACGAAGGCCGACGCGCCGCTCCTGATCGCAAGCGAACTCGTCCACCTGCCGCGCGGCACCGACTACGACGTGCGGATCGAACGCCTCGAAGCAGAGCGTGCGGCGCTCGTCGCCGGGCTCACCCCGACGAACATCTCCTTCGAGCAATTCCTCCCGGCGCTGGTCGCGCAGGCCATCTTCCCCGGCGACCCAGGGCGGTCGCGGCAGCGGACGCTGCACGAGCGCGGCCTCGCCGCCGACGGCGCTAACGAGACGGCTGAGCACGATCGGCTCCTCGCAGCCGAAGTCGAGGCCTACCGAAACAACATCGACTCGATGGAGCGGATCACCCGCCTCAATGTCAATCTCGCCCTCCTCACATCCCATCTCGCCCGCCGCGACGCGGCCGCCGGGGCGCCGCTCGACGCCGAGGTCGGAGGACTTCGGGTCGGCGACTTCCGGCTCGTGACCTTCCCGGGGGAGCTCGTCTCGGGGGTCGGTCTCGACGTCAAGCAGGCCGCTGGCCACCCGACCGCCTTCGTCGCCGGCTACACG
>CANGGC010000497.1 GCA_947453125.1 Planctomycetaceae bacterium
ATCGCCCACGCCAAGCCCGATGTGGTCACGCTCGATGTGCAGATGCCGGGCATGGATGGCATCGAGGTGCTGAAGGCCTTGAAGCAGCGCGGTCTTGCTCCGCGGGCGATCATGGTCAGCAGCCTCACGGCAGAGGGAGCGCCGACAACCGTGACGGCCCTGATGGAGGGGGCGTTCGACTTCATTCTCAAGCCGGCTGGCGTTGATACGCATGTCAGCCGTGAGGCCATCCACCGGGAGCTCTCCGGCAAACTTGTCGCCGTCCGCGAGAGCATGGTCGGCCTGCCTCCCGCTGCCCGTTCAATGCCGGCCCCGCCCGTGGCCCGCGTTGCCTTGGCCCGCGTTGCCGTGGCCCGCCAATCGACGCCCCGGCGGTATGACGCCATCGTCATTGGCACATCGACCGGCGGGCCGCAGGCGCTTCGCAGTGTCATCCCGCTTTTTTCAACCGCTCTCGATGTGCCCGTGCTGGTCGTGCAGCACATTCCCGCGCAATTCACGGCCAGTCTGGCCGAACGGCTCAACGGGATGTCGTGGATGCGCGTGGTGGAGGCGGCCGACGGCATGGAGATCGAGCCGGGGCATGTCTATCTGGCCCCGGGGGACAGGCATCTGGGCGTTGAGCGGCGAGAGAGGGGGATGGTGTGCGTGCTGGATGACTCGCCCCGTCGCCGCGGCTGTCGGCCCTCGGTGGATCATCTCCTGGAAACCGCGGCGCAGGCGTATGAAGGCCGGGTTCTTGCGGCCGTTCTCACCGGCATGGGCTGCGACGGTCTCGAGGGATGTCGGGCGCTGAAGCAGGCCGGGGGAGGCGTGATGGCGCAGTCCGCCGACACCTGCGTGGTCTACGGCATGCCGAAGGCGGTCATCGAGGCCGGGTTGGCCGACGAGACAGTGCCGCTCGATCAGGTGGCAACGCGGCTCGAGGAGCGGCTCCGGAAGGAACTGCCGTCGCCCCCAACCAAGCCGTAATTGTGTGTGCACGCCTCCTTGGCCAGCAGAACGCCTGGCCCCTCACCCCGTGGCGTCGCGGATGCCGGCTTCGGCAGCGACGCAGAGACTGTCGAGCTCGTCGAGGGTGATCGACAGCGGCGGCCAGATGACGACGACGTCGCCGAGCGGCCGGAGGATCGCGCCGTGCTGCCGCGCGGCAAGGCAGGCCTTCATTCCCCGCTGCTCCTGCCATGGGTAAGCCCGCCGCGACGCCTTGTCGGCCACCAGATCGATGCCGCCGACAAGCCCGCACTGCCGCACGGCGCCGACGGCGCCGAGCTTTGCGATCCGCTCGAGATGGATTTTGAGCCGGGTGATCTTCGGCGGAAGTGATTCGAGGACGGCCTCGTCGCGGAAGAGGTCGAGCGAGGCGAGCCCGACTGCGGCCGCCAGCGGATTGCCGCCGTAGGTATGGCCATGGAAGAACGTCCGCCGCTGGGCGTAGGTGCCGAGGAACGCCTTCCACACCTCGGCGGTGGTGAGCGTCGCCGCCATCGGCAGGTAGCCGGCCGTGAGCCCCTTGGCGAGGCAGAGGAAGTCGGGCACGACCCCTTCCTGTTCGCAGGCGAACATCGTGCCGGTGCGGCCGAAGCCGACGGCGACCTCGTCGAGGATCAGGAGCACGCCATATTTGCGTGTCAGTTCGCGGACACCGCGCAGATACCCCTCGGGGTGGATCCAGATCCCCGCCGCCGCCTGCATCACCGGCTCCATCACCATCGCCGCGACGTTTCCGGCATGCTCGACAAGCACCCGCTCGAGGAGTTCGAGCGACTCGCCGAGGGTCGGCGCCGGCCGGCCTGTCGAAGGGCAAGCCCCACCGGGGCTGGGGAGCCGGATCGGTTCGAACGTCAGCGGCGCGAAAACAGACGTGAAGCGGTCGACTCCGCCGACGGCCACGGCGCCGAGGGTGTCGCCGTGATAGGCCTCGCCGATCGCCACGAACTTCGTCCGCCCCTCGCGCGGAGGATCGGCCTGAAGCCAGTACTGGAAGGCCATCTTCAGGGCCGCTTCAACGGCGCTCGAGCCGTCGCCGGTGAAAAACACCTTCTCGAGGCCAGGCGGCGCCACCTCCACGAGTCGCTTGGCAAACTCGATCGTGGTCGGGTTGGAGAGGCCGAGGTTCGTCGTGTGGGCCACTCTGCCGGCCTGAGCGATGAGCGCCGCATCGAGCCGCGGATGGCCGTGGCCATGAACGTTGCACCACATGCTCGCCGAGCCGTCGAGATAGCGGCGGCCGGCACTGTCAATGAGGGTGCAGCCCTCGCCTCGCTCGATGAGGAGCGGCTCATACTCCTGCATCTGCGTGAACGCATGCCAGACATGCTCGCGGTCCCACGCGGCCAAGTCGGTAGCGCAGGACTCCGGCCCCGACGGACGGCGGTCCATCGGGGCCGGAGCAGCACGGGATCGTGGATCGTCGCGCACAGTGTCGCGCCCTTCGTCGAGCATGGACGGGCGTCAGGCTGGGGAAGCGGCGAGATCCGGTTCTTCGGCAGCCTCGGTGGCAGGGGCGGTTGCCATCGCCCCCACGAACCGGTCCTTGACGTCGTTGAAGTTGCGCATCGACGCGAGATGGAGGTAAACGAGCTCGAGTTCGTCGGTCTTCGCAAGCTCCTCGAGCTTGGCGCCCTCGAGGGCCCGGAGACGCTCACGCGACACGCCGAGGAAGCCGCGGAGGGGTACCTGCTCGCCGCCGGGGAGCGAGACGATCGCCTCCATCGGCTCGAGGAGGCCGAGTTCCTTCAAGTGACGGCCGAAGACGCGCGTCCGCTCGAACTGCGTCTGGTATTCCTTGAGGAAGTCGAGCACCCTCCCGGCGTAGGCCGTCGGCTTGCCGTCGGCGTCGAAGAGCCGCTCTCCGCGGCCGTCGGTGTTGAAGCCGGGGTGGGTGTCGTCGATGCAGAGCGTGAGCGTCTTCTGATCGGGGCTCGCGGAGAAGACGAACGGATAGCGGCGGACGAAGGCCGGGACATACTTCGCCTGCCAGCGGGCGTCGGCGGAGACGTAGAGGTTTTGGTGCGAGCGGACGCCGAGCACCGCCACCGGCATCACGTCATCCCCGGAGGCAGTGAAGACGATCGCGTATTCGGAGGCCGCGGCGAGAATCTCGATCGCCGTCAGCGGCACCGCGTTGATGCCGGAGGCGAAGGCGTAGTCGGGCACCGGCTCGAAGGAGAGATCGCGGTGGGCCGCGGAGCTCAAGGGAACGGCCGACTCGTAGAT
>CANGGC010000498.1 GCA_947453125.1 Planctomycetaceae bacterium
ACGATGCGGAGGTGCTGGGCCGCCATGGTGCCTGTTCCGATCCCCGGTCCCCCGCGGGGCCGGTGGTGGGTGGGGGACGCCGGTGGAGCGGGGGATGGTAGGGAGCGACCGGAGGGGGAACAAGCCCGATGCCCGCGGCCCCGCCGATGACAGACGTCAGCCCTAGCAGGCTGTGGATACAGTGATCGCCGCTGGATGCGGCGTTCGAAAACCCCGAAAAACCTCGGCTTTTTTGGGGGTATCCAAAGTGGAAAAAGGTCATGGATGACTTTTTCCACGGGCAGCTAGAGCACCAGGAGATAGCCGACGAGCAACACCCCCAAGAGAACCATCGCTGCCAAGGCCACCCGCCGGGCCGCCGGCCCCAGCGACGCCCAGACCCACAGCGACAGAGCCGTCCCCACGACGACGGCGACGACCATCCCGACGAGTTGGCCGGTCTCGGCAAACGTCGCGGCCGCTGCCCGCCACAGCGGCCGCCAGCCGATTACGACCGTCGCGGTCCCCATGCACAGGCTCGGGCCGAAGGGGAGCTCACTCTCGCGGTGGCGGACGATCTGGACAACGGCATGAACAAGTCCGAAGAGCACACCGAGGAAGCAAGCAAGCACGCTCGCCTGCCAGCCGAGCCACGCGCCGACCATCGCCATGAGCGTCACGTCGCCGAGCCCCATCGCCTCGCGGCCGAGCGCCAGGCTCGCGCCGGCCCGCGTTCCCCACACGATCCCTCCGGTCACCACCGCACCGACCAGCGCCGTGAAGAGCCCCTCGAAGCGGAGCCCGCCGATTGCCCAGGCACCGGCCACCGCCAGCCATCCGGCGGCCAACAGGGCCAGTCGTGGCCACCATGACGCCGGGGGCAGGGGAGCAGCAACCGCGGCTAGTCCATCCCCCTCCGGCACAACCTCCGCCACCCCACCGAGATCGGGCCCCGTGCCGACAATCCACCAGACCGTGAACAAGGCGAGGGCCACCACGAGCATGATCGGCGTCGCCCCTCCCTCCGCGCCGTGGCTGGCAAGGCCATGGGCGAGCGGCCCGGCCCACCCGAGGACGTCGGGCTCGAGAAGCGGGGTCGCGAAGGGGCGGGCCACCTCGGCCGCCACAGGCAGAAGCGCTCCCGGCAGCAGCCAGGAGACGATCAGCCCGGCGAGGAAGCCCGGAATGGTGACCCAGTCGGGAATCACCCGGTAGCGGAAGTCGATCCAGGTGGCGGCCGCCAGGAGCCAAAAGAGAATCGCGTGGGCCAACCAACGGCCCGCCATCGCGGCAAACGGAACCTCGAGCGGGAGCCCGGCGGCATCGCAGGGGAGTTGCCCGAAGCACCGCACCTCCCACCACCACAGGCCGACGACGACGGCGAGCGTGGCCAGACGGATCGAGGCCGACCGCCCGACGGCCTCAGCCGGCGCTTCGGGGGAGGACGGCCCCGACGCTCCTTCCTCGAGCCCCCGCGCGCACGCCGCCAACCAGCGCCCCGTGATCGACGTCTGCGCCACGCCGAGAACACCACCGATCAAGGCGGCGACAAGACCGCCTCCGAGCAGGCCGGGGTCGGGGAGGGGCATCAGTCAGGCTCCTCCGGGGGGCACCGACTCGCGTTGGGAGTCTCGAGCCCACGGAGGATCGCCGCGACGATTCTTTCGGGTGAGTCGCTCGACGTGTCGATCACCACCCCGGCACATTCGCGGTACAGCGGTTCACGGGTGGATAGTGCCGCGTCAATCTCGGCGAGCGGATCGGCGCCGGTAAGCCCAGGTCGCCGCGAGGCCGTCGTCGGATCGGCGGCGAGCCGGCGACGGAGGATCGGGCCCGGGGCGGTGAGCCAGACGACACAGCCCCCCTGCTCCCGGAGGCGCTCACGGTTGTCGGGGCGGAGGATCACTCCTCCTCCGGTGGCGAGCACCCCATTCGGCTTCGCGAGGAGCTCTCCGAGCACGACCGATTCCTGATCGCGGAACCTCGGCTCCCCGTGCTCGCGAATAATCGTGGCGATCGACGTGCCGACGACCCGCTCGAGTTCGACATCGGCATCCCACCACGGACAGCCGAGCCTCTGCGCCAGGGCTGCGGCCACGGTCGACTTGCCCGTGCCGCGGTAGCCGATAAGAGTGACGGTGGGCATGGGACTGTCGCCTCCGCTCAGCCAGGGAGTTTTGCCGAGGCCGTCGCGCGCTTGAGGGCCTCGCGCATCACCGTCTCCGACGGATCGACACCATGCCACAATCGGAACTGGATCGCCGCCTGGCGGACGAACATGTCGACGCCCGTCACGATCCGGCAGCCGGCCGCGCGCGCCTCCTTCACGAGGAGCGTGTTCTCCGGATTGTAGACCGTGTCGAAGACGACCATGTAGGGGCGGAGGTGTTCCTTCTCGAACGGCGTTTCGTTGACCAAAGGATGCATTCCCACCGGCGTGGCGTTGACGATGCATTCGTAGGGGACCTTGTAGCGGGCCGTCCAATCGACGGCCTTGCAGCCAACCTCCGCCGCAATTCGCTTGGCTCTCTCGACCGTCCGCGAGCAGACCGTGACCTCGATCCCCCGCTTCCGCAGGCCGAAGGCGACCGCCCGCGCCGCCCCTCCAGCCCCAAGGACCAGCGCGCTTTTCACGGCCGTGACATCGACGAGCCCCTCGCCCCCCTGATTCTGGAGCGCCGATTCGAGGCTTTCGACGGCGGCCGTGGCATCCGTGTTGTGGGCCGTGACGCCGTCGGGCGTGAAGGTGAGCGTGTTGGTCGCCCCGATCGCCGTCACGAGGTCGTCCTTCGTGGTGACATGGCGGAGGATCGCCTCCTTGTGCGGGATCGTCACGCTCAGGCCTGACAGGGGCCAGCGCCCCGCTTCCCAGACAAACTCGTCGAGTTGCTCCGCGGGAACGCGGAACGGGAGATAAACCGCGTCGATGCCGGCGGCGGCCAGCGCCGCGTTGTGAACGACGGGGGAGAGTGAATGCCCGACTGGGTCGGCCACGACGCCGTAAATCTTCGTCGCCGCGCCGATCTGATCGTAGCGGTAGACGTCGCGCATCTGCCGCCAGCCGATTTGCCCGGGAGCGAGGAGGCGGTCTTCGTGAAACGTCGCGTAGGTGAACGGTGAGCCGAACCGACCGGTGAGCACCCTGGTCGGCATCCCGATGTCGCCCATGCAGATCCCGATCGTCGGCACCGTCGCCGCCTGCACCATCTCGAGCATCCGCAGGTTGTCGCTGGGGTGAT
>CANGGC010000499.1 GCA_947453125.1 Planctomycetaceae bacterium
CTGCTGGCCGTCCCTGGATTCCTCCTCGGCCTCGCCTACGCGCCCGATCCGATGCACGCGCTGGTGATCCCGGCGACGGTCTTCTCCGTGGTCATGGTGGGGTCGCTCGTGGGCTGCGTGCTTCCGCTCGTCTTTCGCTCGCTCGGGCTCGACCCGGCCCTGATGAGCAATCCCTTCGTGTCGGCGATCGTCGACGTCGTGGGGATCGTGATCTACATGGCGGTGGCCACGGTCGTTCTCGACTGACGGAGCCGGTTCATCCCAGCTTCCGGTCGACCGCGTCGGCAACGCGCCGGCAGACGGCCATCATCTTTTCAAACGCGGGGATGTCGAGCGTCTGCCCGCCGTCGCTCGCCGCTCGCTTCGGGTCGGGATGGACCTCGACGATCAGCCCGTCGGCGCCAGCGGCCACGCTCGCTGCGGCCATGCTCGTGACGAGATTCGCATGCCCCGTGCCGTGGCTCGGATCGACCACCACCGGGAGGTGGGTGCGGGCTTGGAGCCAGGGAACGGTCGCCAAGGGGAGCGTGAAGCGGGTGTGCGATTCAAACGTGCGGATCCCGCGCTCGCAGAGCATCACCCGCATGTTGCCGCCGTCGAGGATGTATTCCGCGGCGAGGAGCAATTCTTCGACCGTCGCCGACGGCCCGCGCTTGAGCAAGACCGCGACATCCGTCTTTCCGACCGCCTCGAGGAGGCGGTAGTTCTGCATGTTGCGGGCGCCGATCTGGAGAACATCGGCATACCTGGCCACGAGCGCCACGTCCTCCGACGCGACGACCTCCGTGACCACCGCCAGCCCCGTCTCGGCCCGGGCCTCGGCGAGGAGCTCGAGCCCCTTCTCCTTCAGGCCCTGGAAGCTGTAGGGGCTCGTCCGCGGCTTGAAGGCGCCGCCGCGGAGCCCGGTGGCACCGGCCGCCTTGACGGCCTGCGCCGTGGCGACGATTTGCTCAGAACTCTCCACCGAGCAGGGGCCGGCGATCACGCCGACATGGCCGCCGCCGACGACCAGCGGCCCCGCCCTGACGATCGTCGGCTCCGGCCGAACCTCGCGGCTGGCCACCTTGTAGGGGGCGAGGATCGGCATCACGGTCGCGACGCCGGGGAGGGTCTCGAGCCCCGAGCCCGCGGTGCCGCGCTCGTCGCCGACGACCGCCACGACCGTCCGCTCCGTGCCGACGATCGTGTGCGGCTTGAGCTTCAATTCCTCGACGCGCGCCACCACCCGGTCGAGGTCCTCGCGCGACGCGCCAGCCTGCATGACGATGATCATCTCGGTTCGTTGTCCTTCTCGGTTGTGGGGGCGTCCTGCCCCGGGGCCAGGGTGTCGCCGCGTTTGTCGACCGCGGCCCGGGTGGTGATCTCGACCTTTTCGCCGCTGTCCGTCTTCCGGATCACATAGACGAGCTTCCCGTCGGGGTTGGCCTTGGCGAGGATCCTGGCGAGGATCTCCGCCGCCGGCTTCTGCTTTTCGTCGAGGCCGAACGATTGGTTCTTCGTGATCCCCTCGAGCTGGAGGTCATTCCCGAGGATCTCCATCTCGACGCCGATCTCGTCGGCGATCATCTGGATCGACTTCTCGAGCGTATCTTTCACGAACACCAGCGACATCGGCTTGGCAAGCGCCGTGAGCGCCCCGGCCGGCGTCGACGCGGGTGGGGAGCCGGCCGCCGCCACGAGTGGGGCGCCGTCGGCCCGCGGGGTCTGCTTGAGGGCGAGCTCCGCCGCGAGGGCGAGGTTGTGGGGGGCGTGCTCGGGGAGCCACGCATTGACGATCACCCCACGGCCATCGGCGCCGGCATGGACATGATCAGCGACCACGCCGAGCATCCGCGGGAGCCGCATCACGAGCTTCCGGCCGTAGGGATGGGGATCGAGGGCGTTGCAGTATTCCTCCGTCCGCTCGGCCATCGTCGCGACATTCCCCGAGAGGCGCTGGGCCAGTTGCCGGGGAGAGGTGCCGGCGGGGGGGACGGCGTCGAGCTCGAGGTAGCTGTTGGGGCCGAAGTGGAGGCTGAGTGCCGCGGCCCGGATTGAATCGCCGAAAAACCATGCCAGTGGCTCGACGAGCTTGGCCAGCGGCCCGGCGAGGACGGGGCGGCCGTCGTGGAGGAGATAGTCGGGCGAACCGAACAGCGTCAGATGGCGGGAAGCGTCGAGCATGCCGACGAGCTCCTCGAGATCGCGCGGCAGGCTCGCCTCGATCCCGTCGCCGCCAGCGCCCCCGTCCCCCTCTCCTCCCGTCGAAGCCCGATGGACCTCGATCGATTGGCGGACGAGTTCCTCCGGGCCGAGAACGAGCACATGGCCGTCGGCATCGGAGGGGAGCCAGAAGGAGATGCTGCCGCCACGGTGGAGCGTCTCGCCCTCGATCTCCTCGGGTGTCGTCGCCCCCCAGGCCTCCCGACGGGCATCGCCGTCGATGGCGACCGGAAGCGGATCGCTGCCACGGAGCATCACGCCACCGACCACTTCGTCGGGGCCCCCCGCCTGCCAGGCGGCTTGGAGATCGGCAATCGACTCTGGCGGGCAGGCTGCCAGACGGGAGAGCGTTTCCAGCGCCGCGGCCGCCCGCGGCCCGAGTGAACGGACGAAGCGTTCCCCTTCTGTGGTCGCAAGCGCCCCAGCCGGTCGGGCGAGGAGGATCAGTTGCGATCCCGGCGGGAGGTATTGGAGCCGCGGCGGTGGGCCGGGGGGCTGCGGACTTTCGTAGGGGATCTCGTTGGCCCCGGAGTCGACGAGCGTCGTGATCGTTTCCGCCTTTGGCCGGGGGTCGCGGGACGAGCTGCCTGCGTCGGCTGGGGGGACGGCCCCGTTCCCATCTACGGGAGTGTCTCCAGCGCCGTCCGTCGCTTCGCCGTTGGTGGTTGATGATTTCGGAGCGGCGTCTTCCGTTGTCAGCGCGGAGGGGGAAGCCTTTTTGGCGGCCGGTCGGAGGATGAGGACCGCGCCGACGATCGAGGCCGCCAGGAATCCGAGGCCGCCGAGGGCCGGGAGGAGCCAGCGGGGGCGGGGAGGCTTCGGCTTTGCGCGCGTGGCCGGTGAGGCGGTGTCGACGATGGCGATCGCGGCGGGGGCGTCGGTGGCGGGGGCCGCGTCGGCAGGCCCGGAGCCGGGCGTGATCATCTCACGCTGCTCGGGGAGCGTGCCCGACACCGGGGGCTGGCCGAGGCAGGTGGCGATCGCGTCGGCCGCCTCGGCGGCGGTCGGGTA
>CANGGC010000500.1 GCA_947453125.1 Planctomycetaceae bacterium
CATGCCCTGGCCGATCTCTACGCCGAGAGCGACACCTTCGGGCCGACGCTCATCGTCCTCGACGACATCGATCTCGTCCTCGGCCACCGTGACTCCGGCGGCGACAACACGGCCCTTGCCGACTTCCTCGCCACGCTCGACGGCGTCCGCCAGCGCGAGGACGTCCTCACGATCGCGACGACAAACGACCCGAAGTCACTCGACCCGGCGGCGCAGCGTTCGAGCCGCTTTGACATGATCGTCACGCTGCCGATGCCCGATGCCTCGTCGCGGGCCCGGATCCTCGGCCGGCATCTCGAGCCGCTCGGGCTCTCGATCGATCTCCACGCGATGGCCGAGCACCTCGAAGGGGCGACCGGCGCCGACGTCCGCGAGGTGGTGCGCCGGGCGATCCTCGAGCATGGCAGCTCGTTCACTCAAAGCCAGCTCACCGACATCGCCCTCTCCGGCCGGTGGCGCGCCACCGTCAACCGGCGGAAGTATCTCTGAGAGCGCGCTCGCCCCTTCACCCCAGCTCGCGGAGATACTCGAGCGTGTAGATGCCGCTCGAGTGGCCGTCGGAAAACTCGATGCTGTACGCATACTGCCCCACCGGCGTCATGCCGGCGATCGAGAGCGGCGCAAGCTCCTGCGGCGAGAGCACCGTCAAGAGCCCCTTCGGCTTCGGCGCCGCCCGCTCCTCGCGGCAGGTGGCACACGGGCAGGCATCGCGGAGGAGCCGCGGCGAATAGGCGCTGCGCACGCCGTCGCTCCAGCCGATCTCCACGCTCCCGTCGGGCAAGCGGCGGATCGACGCGGGAACGGCGGCGGCCGATGGCCGGCCTGTGGATGGATCACTCATGAGTTGCTCCTTGGTGACGGTCTCGTTTCGTGACGGTGGTCGATGATCCGCCTCCCCTTCCCCTCGAATCGCGGCAGGCTCCCGGCCGGCACCGCCGTAACGCCGACGCGGAGCCCGAGGCGAAGATGAAGCTCCCGGGCGACGCGGCGCGGATCGTCGAGCCGATCCTCGATCTCGAGGGCGAGCTCGTCGAGGCTCTCGCGCGAGAAGACGGTGAGCCGGTATTCGACCACCTCGGGGAAGCTCCGCACGATCCCGTCGATCGCCCCCGGGAAGACGTTCACGCCGCGGACGACGAGCATGTCGTCGGCCCGGCCAATCACGCCCCCCTCGAGCTTCACCCACGGGCTCTCCCCCGCAGCGATCTCGGCCTCGTCGGGAAAGCGCGGACGGACGAGGTCGCCGGTGCGGTAGCGGAGGACCGGGGCGCCGACGCGGCCGAGCGTCGTGAGCACCAATTCCGAAAGTTCCCCCGGAGCGGCTGGCCGGCCTGTCTCGACGGAGAGAAACTCCGGATGGAACCAGGGCTCGAGGAGATCGAGATGCCGGCCGTGCCGATCCCCCACCCCCCACGGCCCCACTTCACTGGCGCCAGCGTGATCAAGGACGTTGGCATCAAAGGCCTGCCCGATCCGGTCGCGCACGGCAGCCACCGATCCCCCCGGCTCGCCGGCCACGATCACCAACCGGATCGGCAGGCTGGCGAGATCGAGCTTCGACTCCGCCGCCACTTCGGCGAGGTGGAGCGCATAGCTCGGCGTCACCATGAGCACCGTGGCGGAGAGGCTGCGGGCCATCTCCAGGCGGGCCAGCGACGACAGGCCGCCGGTGGGGATCGCCATCGCACCACAGGCGAGGACGCCGTCGAAGCCACTCCAGAAGCCGAGGAACGGGCCGAACGACGAGGCGACGAGGACGCGGTCGCCAGGGCCGACAGCGCCCCGCGCGAGGATCGCCCGCCAACATTCCATCCACCAGGTCCAATCGCTGGCGGTGTCAAAGACCGGCATCGGCCGGCCATGCGTGCCGCTCGTGCGATGGCAGCGGACATACGACGACAGCGGATAGGTGAGGTTCGCCGGCAAACCGGTGGCGGCGGCCCCGGCGACGAGCTCTTCTTTCGTCGTCACCGGCCAGGTGGAAAACTCGTCAAGCGTCTCTGGCAGCGCCCGGGCACCCCCGAGCTTCGCGGCATAGAAGTCGTTGGCAGGAAGGATCTCGGCCAAGCAGGCGCGGAGCTTGGCAAGCTTGAGCCGGTCGAGCTCGGCGCGCGGAGCGGCCGGGAGGCTTGGCCTGGAAGGATGTTCGTCGCCGGGGATCGGTGCCATGCGGAGATTATGGCACGCCTAGGCGTCGCCGGCTCACAGCCCGGAGGGAGGAGCCCCGAGGCCAGGAATCCCCTGCGTGGGCGCGTTGAAGCGCGGCGGCTCGAGCGCGGAGCCGGGGAATTGGAGCGGGCCAGCCGCCGGGGGCGGGAGCTGGCCAGCGGGCGCCGGCTGGAAGGAGGGTGGGGGCGGCGGGAGCGGGGCCACGACAGCCGGGAGCGGAGCGGCGGGCACTGGCGGGAGGCTGCCGGCGGCGAGGCGGGCCGTCTGGGCGCGGGCGACGACGAGCTCCGCCGGCTGCGATTCGGCCGGGGCCATCGCCAGATCGACGACGCGCTCGTCGCGGATCTCCCACGGCCAGAGGTTTTCGCTCACGAAGTCGAGCGGAAACACCTCATACCAGGGGACGGGCAGCGGCTGCCGTACCGTCAGGGTCTCGAAGCCGTCCTTGACCAGACGGATCTTCCGCGTGCCGTAATAGACGAAGTCGGTCGAGACGGGGGTCGTCCCGATCTGATAGTCGTCGACGTAGACGAGGGCCCCGGGAGGGTTGGAGCGGATCGTCATCCGCCGCTGCACGCAGCCGCTCCCGGCGACAAGGACAATCGCCAAAAAGGCGATTCCCAGGTCGAAAACAGGCCAGTTGGTGCGGGCACGGCGATGGGAACGGGTGGAACGCATGGCAGGGAGAATAGAGAGCCCCCGCGGCCGCCGCCAGACCGACAGGCCACGGCCCGCCTCGCCCCACAACCCCTTTTCCCGGGCCGGTTTGCGGTCGCCGGCAGCGATTGAGGCCGCTAGAATCGGACGGTTTGCGGCCGAGCGGCCGTCGCCATCCTTCCCCTCTTTGTCAGGCTGTTCACGCGTGGGATCCGGCACCACCCTCGTGTACTGCGAGCAGACCGACATCGGTCGCCGCCGCGCTAACACCCAGGAGTCCCTGGCGGTGGTCCCCCCGGTGAGCCCGCAGCAGTATCAGTCGCGCGGCTGGCTGCTCCTCGTCGCCGACGGGATGGGAGCCCATGTCGCCGGGGA
>CANGGC010000501.1 GCA_947453125.1 Planctomycetaceae bacterium
AAAAAGTTCGGGGCCCGGGTGATGCCGCTCGCCAAAGCGGCCCCCTGCGGCAGCATCATCCCTGAGCCCCGAGCCCCGTGCCAATCCCCTGGCGACGCTTTGTTGCGACTCATTGTCTGTTTTATTCCAGCCACGGCATCCGGGCTCAACCACGCCGCAGTTTCCACCGTGGCGCGTCGATCAGGGATGAGCCCGGGCACTTTGCCCCAGGCGCCCTCAGGCCAGGCGCCCTCCGGCCAGTCGCCGTGGCTACCCAAGCGTTCCTCTCATCGCCATGTTTTCCCCCTCCCTACCCGCTGCTGCCGGCCGCCCTGCCCCGACGGGCACGAGGCCCCGCCCCCCGCTGTTTCGCGCCCTCGGGCAAGCCGAGCCACCGGAGGCGGTGGAGATCGGCGGAGCCCCGTTCCGACTCCTCGAGGTCCTCAAGCACGATTCCTGGGCAGCCACGGCAATCTACGCTTCCTCCGCCGGCAAGGCGCTGTGCAAGTTCAACCGCCGGCAGCCGATTCTCTCCATCCCGATGGCCTGGCTCGGCCGGCTTCTCGCCGCCCGGGAACGGCACTTCCACACCCGGCTCGCCGGCGTCGTCGGCATCCCGGCTCACCTCGGCCCCGTCTCGGTCGATGGCGCCGAACTCCCCAATGCCTTCAGCCGGCAGTTCATCGAAGGGCATGTCCTCGATCGCCACCAGCGCGTCGACGACGACTTCTTCCCCCGCTTCGCCGCGCTCCTCGCCGACGTGCACCATCGCGACGTGGCCCATGTCGATCTCCACAAGCGGGAGAACGTCCTCGTCGATCGCGCCGGCCACCCTTGGCTGATCGACTTCCAGATCTCGTTCTCGCTCCCCACCGGCGTTCCCCTGCTTGCCGCTCCGCTGCGGAGCCTGCTGCGGGTTCTCCAGCAGTGCGACGACTACCACCTCCTCAAGCACCACCTCCATCACCGCCCCGACCAGGCTGGCCTCGAGGCCGACGAGATCGACCGCCGGCGTCCGTGGTGGATCCGGCTTCACCGGCGCTTCGCCGTGCCGTTCCGCACCCTCCGCCGGCAACTCCTCGTCTGGTTGGGCATCCGCGGCCGGAGTGGGCAAGTCTCCACCGAGGCCTTCCCTGAGGTGGCCCACCGCCGCCGCGCCGCCTAGGCTCTAGCTGCCCGTGGAAAAAGTCATTCATGACCTTTTTCCACTTTGCTAAACGCCCCATCCAGCGGCGGGACGCTTTCTCCAAAGCCTGCCAGGGCTCTGGCCGTCAGTCGTGCCAGAACGTCGATTCGCGCGGGGCCCGGTAGGCGATTCCCATCTGCGGCGTCGCGTAGGGCGTCTCTCCGGCGGCGAGCGATTCGACACCTCCGATCACCATCCCGGAGGTGAGGAGCGTCCGCTCGACCGGATAAGGCTCGCGGTTTTCGAGGACACACGTTTCGATGTGGCGCGTGAGGGGATGGAAGAAGTCGGCCGTCGTCGCCCCATACTGCGGCATCGGCAATTGCATCAGGCAACTGACGATCTCGCCCGAGTCAGTTCGCAGGCCGGCGTAGGTGAAGTCGCGCAAAGGGGCCATGATCATCGTCGTCCGGAAGCCGTCGCGGTGATCAATAAGATACCCGGTCGAATCGGCGAGGGCTTTCCGGGCCCACTCGAACGTCACCGGCCCCGTCACCCAACCCCCTTCGACCGGGAGATTGTGGCTGCGGTTGAGGGCCGCGACGATCAACCGGCGCGTGACGTCGCGATCGGCCCCGGCGAGCACCTCCCAGAGCTTCTCGCCGCGGAGGGCATGGACCGAGCGGATCCCCACCTCGCCGCCGCGGCGCCGCTCCGACATGCACTGCGCCGTCTCCAGGCCGTGGAAGTCATAGCTGTCGACACCGCCGTAACACATGCAGACGCTCTCGAGGAGCGGCACATCGAGCGGCATGTCGATCGCCGGTTGGCGAACCGTGATCGGCAGCGACGAGCCAGCCAGGAACGGAAAGCCGAGGCGACGGGCATCGGCGACCATCTCCACGCACTCGCCCCATTCGGTGGAGAGGTGCTTGTCGTTGAACACCGGTACCGACCGCCCCGAGTCCTCGAACACCTTCACGCATTCCTTGAACCACTCGTAGCGTGGATAGCGAGTCTGCCCCTTGTCGTTCTTCGGATAGTCGCCATGCTCGGCGATGATCACGACGCCGTCGACGGCGAGCTTGTCGGTGCCAAGCGTGAGCGCTTCGCGGACGGAGGGGAAGTCGCGGAGGCCGTAGCGGGCGATCCGCTGCCTGCCGAGGTCGGGCTTCTTCTCCTTCGCATCCCCCTCCGGGAACTGCGCGATGTGGACCGCCGCCACGTCGAGCCTCGGCTCCTGCCAGCGCCCCTGCCAGGAATAGCCGCTGCAGAGCCGGTCGAGGATGTGCTGGGTGTGGGAGTGCTCGAAGATCACCGTGCCGAGGACGGCGATCTTCTTACGGGGGCCGGCGGTGACGGCGTCCGCCGCCACAAGTGAGCGGGGGGCGGCGACGCCAGCCATGAGGCCGGCCGCACCGGCTGCGAGGAGATCACGGCGGGAGACTCGCGACGGCAACGGCTGACCCATGCGGCACCTCGGGGAGAGGGGGAACAAAGAAACGGGAATGAACCTTGGCCGTCAGACGACGGGCTCCGCAGCGGTGGCCGATGCGTCGGCCCGATCCTCCGGCCAAAGCAGTGCCCAGGCAGCGAGGGCGACGAGCGTCACAACGCCTGCGGCGGCGATGCCAACCGAATAAGAATGCGTCTCATCGGCGAGCCACCCGAAGAGTTTCTGGAAGCGGGCCGACGCCACCCAGCCGAAGAAGCTCGCGATTCCGGTGACCAGGCCGATGTGGTGACGTGAGACATCCTGCGTGAAGGAATAGTAGATGGGGAACAGGCCGAGAGTTCCGGCACCGGCGACGAGGAACAGGGTCAGGAGCAGCGGCCCCGCGGAGATCCAAGGCACCGCCGCCAGAGCCAGGCAGAGGACGCAGCAACAGGCCACGGTCGCCACGCGCGACCACTTCACCGTCCACCCCTTCCCGGCCAGCCGCCATGACAGCCAGCCGGCGGCGAGGCAGCCGACGTCAGCGACGGCGAACCAGGCAGCGTTGAACCAGAGCGTCGTCGTCTCGCCGTAGCCGTACTGCTTCTGGAGGATGAGAGGGATCCAGGCCCGGAGGATCTGCCACACGGTGTTGATGAC
>CANGGC010000502.1 GCA_947453125.1 Planctomycetaceae bacterium
AGGAGATCGCGAACGCGGTAATTCGCGTCGCTGGGATCCCCTGCCTTGAACGACTCGTAACGCCCCCCGAGGAAGGCGCTTTTGCCCAGCTCCCAGGTAAAGGAGGGATTGCGCGGGATGGCGACGTACGGCGGCAGCTCACCGCCGAAGCCACATTCGTGGGCGGCCACGGCCCCGATCGCGGGCCAGTCGCCGAACGGCGTGCCAAATCGGCCCGAGAGCACCCAATTCGTGGCGGTCTCATGGTGGTCGTTGGTATGGGCGCCGCTGCGCACCAGACACACCGACGAAAGCGTCTGGGCCATCCTCGGGAGGATCTCGGCGATCCGCACCCCCGGCAGGCTCGTGGAAATCGTGCCGTACTTGCCCCGTACCTCCTCGGCCGCATCGGGCTTGGGGTCGAAGGAGTCGTGGTGCGAAAGCCCGCCACCGAGGAAGACGAGGATCACCGACCGGGCCCGGGCCGGTGGCCCTCCCGCCGCCTCGGCAGCGAGAAGCTCGGGCAACGAAAGCCCGAGCGGTGCAAGTCCCCCGACACGGAGGAAATGGCGCCTCGAAAAGCCAGCCTTGGCTGCCGATCTGCCGGTGGTGATGTCGTACATCGTGGCTCTTGTGGCAGCGCGAGCCGCCCCCCGATCAATGGTTGAACGTGAACTCTTTGGCATTGAGCAGGGCCCAGAGCAGGTCGCAGGCCACTTCCTCCCGATCGGCCCCGGAGAGCGCCGCATCAACGGCCGTCCGCTCCGCTGGCTGTGGCAGCCGGCTCACCGTGGCGAGGAACAAGCCCTCGACGAGCGGATCGGCTGCTGGACCGGCTGGACCGGCTGCCGTCGCCATGAGAAGTCGTGCCAGGGTGCCGTCATCGCGACGGATCTTCCCGAGAATCGTGTCGCTGTTCTGGAGATGAAGAAGTTGCGGGAGCGTGACATCGCCCGAGCGTTCGCAGGCACAGGCGGTCACCCGGTCGGAGCGGCCGAACGTGGTGAGGAAGTAGGAGTCGGCCTGCGGGCCCGGAAGCTGGATCGCCCGCGTTCCTTCAGGCGCCCCGGCAAACGCATCGGGGACGGCTGTCGCCTTGGCAATTGCGTCGGCGAGGACCTCGGCAGGGAGACGGCGGGGGTAGTAGTGGGAATGGAAGCGGCGGTCGTTGGCGTTGGCGGTGGTGGTGTCGGAGGCGAGCTGGTAGGTGCGCGAGTTGACCATCAGCCTCATGACATGGCGGAGATCGTGACCGGAGCGGACAAACTCCCCCGCCAGGGCCTCGAGGAGTGGCGCGTTGCTCGGGGGGTTTGTGGCGCGGAGATCGTCGACCGGCTCGACGAGCCCGACGGCGAAGAAATGCCTCCAGAGGCGGTTGACGATCGCCGCCGCGAAGGCGGGGTTGTCGGGGGAGATGATCCACTCGGCAAGGCGCTCACGCGGGTCGACGCCGTCGGCAATCTCCGCGGCACGCCGATCGAGCCCTTGCGGCGGCAGCTGCCGTCCCGTCCGCGGCTGCGTGGCCGTCACCGGTGCGATCCTGGCCCTCTCGATCTCCTCGCCGAGGCTCGCGATCTGCTTCTGCTTGGCCTCGATCTGGGCCGGATCGGCAGGCTGCCCCCCGTCACCGATCGGCGCCATGAGCTTCGCCAGTTCCTGCTCCACCCCCGCCTTCTGCCGCTCGAGGTCGCGCTGCTGACGCGATCCGACAAGGAGGAGCGTCGCCCCTTCGGCCGGCGGCCGGCGATCGAGGGCCACGCGGGAGAAGAAAGCCGTGAAGTGGTAGTAGTCGTCCTGGGTGTATTTCTCGAGCGGATGGTTGTGGCAGCGGGCACAGCCGATCCGCACCCCAAGGAACGCCTGCGCCGCGGAGTCGGCCGCCTCCGATTCGACCGCCTGCTTCTCGCCGACTGTGACGATCCACCACCCCACCGCAGGCAACGCGTCGCGGGCCGTGAGCACGTCGCGCACGAGGTCGTTCCAGGGACGGTTGGCCGCCACCTGACCGCGCAGCCAAGCATGGAACGACCGCACCCCCTTCACCCCACGGACATCGTGATCCCGCTCCTTCCGGTTTTGAAGGAGATCGGAGAGCTGGAGCGTCCAGAAGTCGATGAACTCCGGTCGCTCAAACAGCCTTTCCACGAGCACCGCCCGCTTGTCCGACGAAGTGTCGGCGAGAAAGGTCCGCACCTCCTCTGGATCAGGGAGCGTGCCGACGAGGTCGAGCATCAGGCGTCTGAGAAACGTGGCGTCGTCGCAATCCTCCGCCGGGGGGATATGAAGGCCCCGCAGCTTCTCCATCACATGGTCGTCGACGAGGTTGCGGCGGGCAGCAAACCGCTCCGCCGCCACCTCCTGCGGAAACGGGCTCGAGATCGAGACGGTGTCGACGAGGCCGGTATAGGAGACGACGACCGCCACCTCCCCATGCTGCTCCCCGCGCACAGCACCCTCGGCAGTGACCGTCGCGTAGGCGGCGTCGTTGGAGTGGAAGCGGGCAAGCGCCGTCACCTCCTTCTCGGTGCCGTCGCTCCAGGCGGCCGTGACCACAAGCTGCCTCACCTCGCCGGGGGCGAGCACGATCTCCTTCGGCGACACGCTGACGGCCACGACGCGCCGCTCGTCGGCCACCGGGCCAGGCGCTCCGCCCGCGATCCAATCGCACAGCGTCCGCGCCGCGGCACTCTCGCGCGCAAACAGTCTTCCCCCCCCATGCGGCAATCCGCCGGTGGCCTTGAGGAGGAGGAGGCTCTCGGCCGGATCGAGCCCCCCGATCCGCCGGCCGTATTCCTCGGTCGCAAGCGCCGCATGATCAGCCTCCGGGGCGTAGCCACGCAGCGACAGCCGAAAGCCGTTCTGCCCGGCGAGCTTGCCGTGGCAGCCGCCGGAGTTGCAGCCGAAGCGAGTCAGCACCGGCTCGATGTCGTTGACGAAGCTCGGGGGCTCGGCGGCGGATGTGCCCCGCGGCTCGAAGCAACACACGGTTGCCCAAAGAAGAACGATCGCCGCCCGGTGGATGATTCCCATCTAAGCCAAGACCCCGCGGTGGACTTCGCCGGCCACATCCGTGAGGCGGAAGTCACGGCCGGCGTGTCGGTAGGTGAGCTTGAGGTGGTCGATCCCGAGGAGCCAGAGCATCGTGGCGTGGACGTCGTGGATGTGCATCCGATTCTCGACGGCGTAGTAGCCGTAGTCGTCGGTG
>CANGGC010000503.1 GCA_947453125.1 Planctomycetaceae bacterium
AGTCGTCCCCGAGTTCTGGCCGTGATGCGGCTCCCGAGCATGCTAGAGTTGGGGGTGTTTTCCCGGTGCTGCCGGGGAAGGAGCCATCAGCAGGAATGTCGGGAGTCATCGGATGCGTCGACCGGGGGAGATCTTCGAGGAACTCGAGCGGATGATCGTATCCCGCCGCGGAGAACCGATCGACCGTTCCTATACCGCCAAGCTCCTCCACGCCGGTGCCAACAAGGTCGGCGGCAAGGTGGTCGAGGAATCGGGGGAGCTGGCGATGGCCGGGGTCTCGGAGTCCGATGACCGCGTCATCGCGGAGTGCGCCGACCTCCTCTACCATACGCTCGTGCTCCTTGCCTGCCGTGGCCTTCCGCTCTCGGCGGTGACCGTCGAACTCGAACGCCGTTTCGGTACCTCGGGCCTCGAGGAGAAGGCATCCCGGGGAACCCGTGCCACGCTGGAGGTGCCCCGTGAGTGATCCTTCCGTTCCGCAACGGCTCCTCCGCCTCGGCCTGCCGAGCAAGGGGAGGCTCGCTGAGATCTCCGCGCAACTCCTCGCCGAGGCGGGGCTCAACTTCCGGCGCACGGAGCGGAGCCTCTTCGCCCGCTGCCGCGACATGCCGGTGGAGGTGATCTTCCTCCGCACCGATGACATTCCCGTCCTCGCCGCCGAGGGGGCGATCGATCTCGGCGTCACCGGCGCCGACCTCGTCGCCGAGAGCGGAGAGGATCTCGTCCACCGCCTCGATCTCGGCATCGGGTCGTGCCGGCTGGCGCTGTGCGTCGCCGAAGACTCGCCGATCGCCACGGCCGCCGACCTTCACGGGAAGCGGATCGCCACGAGCTTTCCGCGGATCACGAAGACGTGGCTTGCCGAGCGCGGGGCCGAGGCCCACTTCGTTCCCCTCTCGGGGAGCGTCGAGGTGATGATCCAACTCGGCGTCGCCGACGCCATCGTCGACCTCGTCGAGACCGGCAGCACGCTCGCGGCCAATCGGCTCCGGGTGATCACCGAGATCGGCCGCTACGAGACGGTGCTCGTGCAAAACCGTTCGTTCCACGATTCCGCCACGGCCGACCGGATCGTGCGCCGGCTCGAGGGGGTCGTCATCGCCCGCACCTATTCGCTCCTCGAATACAACATCCCGCGCCCCCAGTTGCCGGCAGCGGAGTCGATCACCCCCGGCTTCAATTCGCCGACGGTCAGTGCGCTCGAGGATCCGGGCTGGTGCGCGGTGCGGGCGATGGTCCGCCGCGGCGAAGTCCATGCAATCATGGAGCGCCTCGAAGCGATCGGCGCCTCGGCGATCATCGAAACCCGGATCGCCAACTGCCGGCTGTGACCGACGAGGGCGATGCGGCTCAAGCCCGCGGCAGATGACCGTGGAGGACTCGGCCCGCTCGGAGCGTGGCCGCGACGCGGGTGTCGGGGCGGAGGATCGCGTCGAGGGGATCGGTGAATGGCCCCGAAGGGGCGAGGACGACGAGATCGGCGGGACGGCCGACGGCGATCGATCCGGCCCGCACTTCGTGCGCCACGTTCCAGGCGGCGTCGGAAGTCATCATCCGCAAGGCTTCTCCCGGCGACACGACGCCTGAGCCAACGAGCTCGCGGGCCTCTCCGAGGACCGAAAGATCGGGATTCGAAGCCCGGCTGTCGGTGCCGAGCGCCACGCGGATCCCGGCCGCGAGAAATCGCTCCATCGGCGGGAGCCGACCGGAGAGAAGCCTAGTCGTGCGTGGACAGACGACGACGCCGAGCCGGTCGCGGTGGCGGGCGAGACGGTCGAGGGCCGTGGCATCGGGGGGCTCCCCAAGGAACGTGCCATGGACGACGCTCCCGCGGCGAACGCGGGCAAGCCTGCTGATCCAATCCGACGGCGGCAGCACGGGCGGAGGGCGATCGGCCGGCCAAGCGCCGAGGGTTGAAAACAGCTCGCGGAACGGCCCGCCGCCGCCGGTGACATAGGCGAGTTCCGCGAGGCTCTCCGCGAGGTGCATCGTCACGGGAAGATCGCGCCTGGCCGCCTCGCGGAGGAGCGCCTTGCCGAGGGCTTTCGAGACCGTCATCGGGGCATGGGGCGAGATCCCGGCGGAACCTCTGAGCCGATCGAGGTCGCGGGCGATGGCCCCGGGAAGGCTCCCGCCGCTGAACGATAGCCCGAGCGCCTCGCGATAGACGCGCACCCGCGGCCCGATCGACGGATAGCCTCCCCGCGGCACGGCGGTGGCGATCTCGCCGATCGTCGTCACGCCTGCCTCGAGGCTCTCGGCGAGGCCAGCCTGGAGGCTCCTTGCGAGCCGGGCCGCTTCTTCTAGGCCGGAAGGTCGGGCCCGGCGGAGGGCGACGACGCGGGAGATCCAACCGGGGAGGCCCCCTTCGGCATCGAGCGGCCGCTCGAGATCGGAAAACTCGAGGTGGGTATGGGCGTTGACGAGGCCGGGAAGGACGATCGAATCGCCGAGGTCGATGCTCCGGCCGGAGGGCGGGTTTCCGGAGGGCTTTCGCCGACCGATCGCCACGATCCGGCCATGCTCGATCCGCAGCCAGCCATCGTCGATGGCCGGCCGGCCGACCGGCACGATCCACCGGGCCCGGAGGTGGAAGGCCCCCGTCCGTTTCACGACTTCGCCGCAGCCGACACCCGGCGCGGCTGGAGCAGCGCCGGGCCTGCCGACCCGCAGCCCGTGGGGCCGCACTGAGCGGCCGCCGCCGGGAGCGCCGCCGGAAGGGGGCCTTCGGCCTCGTCCTCGAACAGTTCGTAAAACACGTTGCGGCGACGCGGGATCCAGCCGAGCTCCGAGATCGCCGAGCGCATCTCGGCGAGCGTGAGGTGGTGGACGGTGCCGGCGGCGCTGACGACGTTCTCCTCGAGCATCAGGCTCCCCATGTCGTTGGCGCCGAAGAGGAGGGCGAGTTGGCCGATCTCCCGCCCTTGGGTCACCCAGCTCGACTGGATGTTGGGGACGTTGTCGAGAAACAGCCGGGCGACGGCCTGCGTTCGCAGGTAGTCAAACGGACCGGCCGGGGGGATCGTGGCCAGGTCGGTGTTCTCGGGCTGGAACGACCAGCAGATGAAGGCCGTCAGGCCCCCCGTCTCGTCCTGGAGCTCGCGGATCCGCTCGAGATGCTCGACCCGCTCGGCGAGCGTCTCGACGTGGCCAAACATCATCGTCGCGGTGCTCCGCCC
>CANGGC010000504.1 GCA_947453125.1 Planctomycetaceae bacterium
GCCTGGCTCAACGTCACCCGCGTCGCCGATACCGCCCCCGACATCACCCACCGGATCCGCACCGCCGCGGTCACCCCGCGTGGCCCGGTGGCGATGTCGTGCATCGAGGCCGATGTCCAACGCCGCGTCCGCCTCCAGGATGCCCGCTCGGCGCTGGTCGAACAGCTCGTCGATGCCTACGCTTTCCCTTCGTCCCACATCCAGTCGGGCTTCCCGCTGCCGCTCGAGCAGGGGGGCGACCCTCGGGAGGTTTTCAGAAGTGTCGGATGACCGCAGTTCCCCGTTCGCCTCATTGCCAATCGTCGACGTGTCGGCGCCCGCCGCCGCCTCGTGCGCCGCGCCCCCCACAGCGTTCCCTGCCGGCCGTCGCCTCCCCCCGTGGCTGCGGCAGAATCTCGCGCCGGGTGGCGGCCATGGCGAGACGGCCGGCCTGATCGCCGAGCTCGGCCTGGAGACGGTCTGCTCCTCGGCCAAGTGCCCCAACCGACTCGAATGCTGGTCGGCACGAACGGCCACGTTCATGATCCTCGGCAACGTCTGCACCCGCCCCTGCGGATTTTGCTCCGTCCCCCGCGGTAAGACCGAGGCCCTCGAGCTCGATGAGCCGGAGCGCGTCGCCGAAGCGGCCCGGCGGCTCGGGCTCAAGCATGTCGTGATCACGAGCGTCACCCGTGACGATCTCCCCGACGGCGGCGCCGACCACTTCCGCCGCACCGTCGACGCCGTCCGGGCCGCGACCGGCGCCGCGATCGAAGTCCTCGTCCCCGACTTCCTCGACAAGCCCGGCGCGCTTGAAATGGTGATGGAATCCCGCCCCGACGTCTTCAACCACAACACCGAGACGGTGCCCCGGCTCTATCGCGAGGTCCGTGGCCGCAAGAGCCACTATCCCTGGACGCTCGAGCTTCTCGGCCGTGCCAAGCGGATCATGCCGGAAGTGAAGACGAAGAGCGGCCTGATGCTCGGGCTCGGCGAAACCCGCGACGAGCTCCTCGATGTCTTTGCCGATCTCCTCGCCCACTCGGTCGATTTCCTCACCCTCGGGCAATATCTCCAGCCGACGCTCGATTCGCTCCCGGTCGCTCGCTACGTGCCGCCGGAGGAGTTTGACGAGATCGGGGCCCTGGCGCGGCAGATGGGATTCGCGAAGGTCGCCTCCGGTCCGCTCGTCCGCTCGAGCTACCACGCCCGCGAGATGACCGAGGACGGCCTCGTCGGGTAGGAGTTGGAGCACGGGCGACCCCTCGCTGGTAACGCCAAGTGTTGCGCCTTGGGCTTCCTCGCCAGCGCGAAGGCGAGGCGGGGATCGGCGAACGCTTGAGGAGTGACGAGGTGCCTCCGAGGAACGACGAAACTTTTGCCGGCCCCGCCGACGTATCACCCACAGGTACGAGGCTCTCTGGGCTTCTCCGGTACGAACTCAAGCGTGGCTTCGGGGTCGCCCGTGCCCCGTCACCGGACGTTCGCCTCAGCCATCCATGGCTTCGGCTCTCTCCGCGCCGCTTGCGCTTCGCCCTCCGGGCTGCGCTGACCGGCGAGGCCGGCTCTCGGAGCACGGGCGACCCCTCGCTGGCGATGCGGCGGGGAGGGACTTGGTGCTACGTGGTGCTGCGTCACTCCGGCTCTTCGAGGCCGTGTTCCTGGAGCTTCTTTCGCAGCGTGTTGCGGTTGATGCCGAGGCGGGCTGCGGCCTTGAGTTGCACCCCACCACAGGCGGCGAGCATCTGCGAGATGAGCTCGCGCTCGACGCGGCTGACGACGCGCTCGAAGAGGGTGTCGTCGTCGGGGCCGGAGGTCGTCATTCCCTGCTCGACGAGGTCGCGGGCGAGGCTGTCGAGATCGCCGCCGCGGCCGGGGAGCGAGACGCTCGGCCGGTCGCCACGGATCGCCGCCGGGAGCAGATCGATCGTCAGCTCGTCGCCCGGGGCGAGGATCACGCAGCGCTCGACGACGTTTTGGAGCTCGCGGACGTTCCCCGGCCAGTGGTATTTGACGAGCGCCGCAATCGCTTCCTTTTGGATGTGGACGACGTAGCGGGCGTTGGCCTCGTTGTAGGCGCGGAGGAAGTAGGTGATGAGCTGGGGGATGTCTTCGCGGCGGCCGCGGAGCGGCGGGATGTAGATCGGGACGACGTTGAGCCGGTAGTAGAGATCCTCGCGGAAGTTGCCGCGGGCGACCTCGTCGAGAAGCTCGCGGTTGCTCGCCGCGATCACCCGGGTGTCGACACGGATCGTCTCGGTGTCACCGACCCGCTCAAACTCGCGCTCCTGGAGGACGCGGAGGAGCTTCACCTGGAGCTTGGCGGTCGTGGAATTGATCTCGTCGAGGAAGATCGTGCCGGTGTGAGCCGCCTCGAAGCGGCCGGCCCGGTTGGCCACCGCCCCGGTGAACGACCCGCGGACATGCCCAAACAGCTCGCTCTCGAGGAGGCTCTCGGAGAGGGCCCCGCAGTTGACCCGCACGAACGGGCCGCTTCCCCGTGGCGAGAGCTCGTGGATCGCCTTGGCGATCAATTCCTTCCCCGTGCCGGTCTCGCCGACGAGCAACACCGAGGCGTTTGACACGGCCACGCGCCGTGTCATGGCGTACACCTCCTGCATCGCCGGTGCCGTGCCGATCAGACCCTTGATCGGGGGCGCGGAGGGATCGTCACCGGGTTGGCCGGAAGGAGGCGGCATCGACAGGCGGAAGGAGGGCGGGGCGGACGCGCTTGGGGAGGAGGGCCAGAATGGTGCGGGCAGTTTCCCGCGACCCTGCGTCCGGCCGTCCAGTGTAGCTTCGGCACAGGTCTTCGACGTCATCGGCCGCCAGGAGCATTCCGTAGCGGGTGACGTTTTCCCCGAGCGCGGCGAGCGCAAGGGCACGAATTTCGCCGTCCGTAGCCGCCAGGGCATGGCGGACGAGGCTCCCCTGAGCACCGGGCCTGCCCACCACGGCCAGGAGCTTGAGGGCCGCCGGGACGAGCGCCGGCGTGGTCAGGGCCAGCCGGGCGTGGGCCTCGGCGGCGGCGACGTCGTGGCCGCTGCGGCCGAGGATGGCGAGGATCTCCATCGCCTGCCGGGCCCGTTCGAGCCGCTCTGCTCCTTGCGCCTGCCGCCAGGCCGGATCGGCCTGCTCGGGGCCGGCGATGGCCGCGAGCTCCTCCGGGAAGCGCGGCGGCGCGACGACGTTGCC
>CANGGC010000505.1 GCA_947453125.1 Planctomycetaceae bacterium
TCGGGGCTCGTGCGGCGGATCGCCGAGGGGCACCGGGCCGCGATCACCGACTGGCTCCAGGTCGGCTTCAAGTGGATCGGCGAGGAGATCGATCGGATCGGCCCCGAGCACTTCGCGTTCGGCTGCGAGGAATCGCACGGCTATCTTGCCGGCACGCATGTCCGCGACAAGGACGCCAGCGTCGCGGCCCTGCTCCTGGCAGAGTTGGCTGCCGCGCTCGGCGAACGGGGCCAGTCGCTCCACGAGCATCTCGACGGCTTGTTCGTGGCCCATGGCTGCCACGCCGAACGGCAGGTGTCGGTGACGCTTCCCGGAGCGGCCGGCATGGATCGGATGCGCGAGATCATGGCTAGCCTGCGGAAAAACCCGCCGTCGACGATCGCGGGCCTCGACGTCATCCGCGTCCGCGATTACGGCAACCTCACCGTGGCGAGGCGTGGCGCCCCCCCGCAGCCGTTCTCCGGAGCCCCCCATACTGCGAAGAAGGGGGATCTGGTGATGTTCGATCTCGCCGGTGTTCCTGAGGCTTCGCCTCGCTCGGGGGCCGAGCCCCCCTTCCCGACGCTCTCCAACTGCGTTGCCGCCCGCCCCTCCGGCACCGAGCCGAAGATCAAGTTTTATCTTTTCACCGCTGCCCCGCCGCTCCCCGCAGCTGAACTCGCGGCGACGAAGGGGCTGCTCTCGGCCAGGCTCGATGCCATGGAACGCGACCTGCGGAGCCTGGCTGGGGTGTGACGACGTTGTCAGCCGGCCACAGGACCGCAGGGCCGCGATCGGCCACCGGCCTGATAAGATTGTGTGAGGCCATTTTCCGGCCCGGCACGGTGACAGCGCCTCTGCGGAGCGAGCGTTCCCGATGAGCGAACAGATCGGTGCCGTGCTCGTCTTCGTCGGCCTCTTCCTGGCAACGTCGGGGTTGCTTGTCTTCGTGGGCCGCAGCCTGCGGGTGTTGCTGGGGCGGACGGAGCGGCGCCGGCTCCTCGGCCCAGCCGTGATCCTCGTGGCGGGGCTCGTGATCGGGTCGGTGCCATTCGCCGCCCAGCATCTCTACTTTTCGATCGTGGGACTCGCGGAACGGGAGCGGGTCGTCGACGGCCGGCAGGCCATCGTCCTCACCGGCTGGGACCGGAGCGATTACTCGATCCTCGCCCAGAGGCCCGGATTGGAAATCCTCGAGATCGGGAACGCCGACGTCACCGACGCCACGCTCGATCTCCTCGCCGGTCTGCCGAAGCTCCGCGAGCTCACCCTCAATGACTCCCGGATCACCGACGAGGGCCTGCACAAGCTCCGGGAACTGAAACAGCTGGAATCGCTGCGGATCGCGCGGACGGCGGTCACGCCGGAGGGGGTCTCGGCGTTCCTCGCCGAAGCCCCGCCGACGCTCCGGGAGATCGATGTCACTGGCAACAACATCCCGACGTCGATCCTACGGAAGTGGAAGAACGCTGCCGCGACGGGGGACGATGCCCCACCCGGCGAAGGAAAGGCACCAGCCCCCGAGCGTCGCTACGTGAATTGAAGTCAACGACTCCATCCCCACTCAAAGCGGAGTGCCCCCAATGGCCCTCGAAAGACTCGAACTCAAGGAAGACACCCCTGGCCACGTCTCCAGCGCCACCTACCTCTGTGAGGCGAGCGCCCTGTCCTACCTCGGCGATACCGAGGGGAAGCAGGCCTTCCAGGAGATCCTCGGCCTCGACGCGAATCTCTTCAGCGTCGGCAACACGCAGGCCTGGCTGGGGACGAACGCCGACCACATCGTCATCGCTTTTCGCGGGACAGAGAGCCCGACGAGCCTCGACGGCCTCAAGGACATCCTCCTCACCGACGCGATGAATCTTCTCGTCGTGCCGGAAGGGCGCCTCGGCCTCGATCTCGCCGCCGCCGGTGTCGGTGCCCGGTTCCACAAGGGCTTCGTCGATGCGATTGCCGACATCTGGCCGGCCCTCCTTCCGGCGATCGAGGCCGAGGTGAAGAAGAGCGACCGCCCCATCTGGATCACCGGGCACAGCCTCGGCGGAGCACTGGCGCTGATCGCCGCTTGGCTCCTCAAGAGGAAGTTCATCGCTGTCGAGGAGGTCTGCACGTTTGGGGCGCCGATGATCGGCAATCGCGCGGCCTGCGAGGCCTTCAATCGGGAGCTTGCCGGAAAGATTCACCGCTACGTCAACGGCCGTGATCCGGTCCCGAAGCTGCCGGGGCTGTCGCTGGTGGCCAACGAGTTCGTCCATGTCGACCGCGAACGGCTCCTCGGCATCCATCCAATGACCGGCCTGATCGAAGTCGTTGGCGGTGTCGCGGGAAAGGCGGTCAATGGCCTCCTCGCCGGGACACTCATCGATGAGGCCTGGAAGGGAATCAACGCCGAGGTCGCCACCCACTTCCTCGACTGCTACCGCGAACTCCTCCGCGGGTAGGATTTTCTCCACCGCCGCCACGGAGCAGGCCAGCCACGATGGACCTTTCGACGATGCTCCCCCTTGGCGTCGCCGGGCTATGCGCCGGGTTCATCGATGCGATCGCCGGCGGCGGGGGGCTGATCTCCCTGCCGGCGCTCCTCTGGGCCGGCCTCCCTCCCCATCTCGCCCTTGGCACCAACAAGCTCCAAAGCGCCGTCGGCACGACGATGGCGGTCCATCGTTACCATGCCGCCCGGCTCATCGATTGGCCAACGATGGCGGTGGCGATCGCCGCGACGGCGCTGGCCGCGGCGGCCGGCACGGTGGCCGTGCTCTGGATCGACAACCGGGTGCTTCGCGCCGTCGTTCCCTGGCTCCTCCTCGCCGTCGCCATCCATGTTCTGCGGCGGCCGGCGCTCGGTGCGGCCGACAGGCCGCCGCGACTCTCCGCCCATCGCTTCGGGGCGCTGGCCGGCAGCGTGCTCGGGTTTTACGACGGCTTCTTCGGCCCCGGCGCCGGGGCCTTCTGGACCGCCGCCTGCGTCCACCTCCGCGGCATGGGCCTTCCCCACGCCACCGCCTTCACGAAGGTGGTGAATCTCACGAGCAACCTCGCGGCACTCGCCGTCTTCGCATCGTGGGGGCAGGTCGATCCAACGTCGGCCGGCGCGATGATCGTCGGCCAGGCGGTCGGCGGTCGGCTCGGGGCCGGGCTGGCCGTGAAGCATGGGGCCCCCTTCATCCGTATCGTCTTTGCGGGGGTCGTGTTCA
>CANGGC010000506.1 GCA_947453125.1 Planctomycetaceae bacterium
ATGGTGCGCGACACGGTCGCTGCGCCGATCGAGCAGCAGGTCAGCGGCGTCGAGAACGCGCTGTCGATGAGCTCCCTGTCGACGAATGACGGCCGCTACCGGCTGATCGTCACCTTTGCCCCGGGCACCGATCCGAACATGGCCCAGGTGCTGACGCAGGTCCGCGTCACCCTGGCGCTACCGACCCTCCCGTCGCTCGTGCAGCGGGAGGGGGTCGCCGTGCTCAAGAAATCGCCGGCGCCGATGATGATCATCAACCTCACCTCCGAGCGCGACCCGGCCGGCAGGCCACTCTACGACGAGACATTCCTCTCCAATTACGCGACGATCCAGCTCCGCGACGAGTTGCTCCGCGTGGAGGGGGTCGGCGACGTCGGCTTCATCGGCCAACGCGACTACAGCATGCGGGCCTGGCTCGATCCGGAGCGGATGGCCGCGATCGGCGTCTCTCCCGGCGACGTGCGGCTGGCCCTCGAGCGTCAGAATCTCCAGGTCGCCGCCGGCAGCATCGGCCAGCAACCGGCACCGGAAGGGCAGGCATTCCAGACACCTCTGGCGGCCCTCGGCCGGCTCATGACCGCCGAGGAGTTTGGCGACGTCGTCGTCAAGGAAAACGAGGCGGGGCAAGGGGGCGCTTCGGCAGTCATCGTCAGGCTGCGGGACGTCGCCAGGATCGAACTGGGATCGCAGCAGTACGACCAGATCTGCCGTCTCGACGGCGAACCGAGCGTGGGGATGAACATCTACCAGCTCCCCGGATCGAACGCGCTCAAGACCGCAGTGGAAGTACGAAAGCGGCTCGACCGTCTCCAGGGCCGGTTCCCCGCCGGTCTCCAGGCGGGCATCGTCCACGACACCACCCCCTTCATCGAGGAATCGCAGCGGGAGGTGCTGCGGACGCTCGGCATCGCGGTGGTCCTCGTGACGATCGTGATGCTCCTCTTCCTGCAGAAGTGGCGGGCCACGCTGATTCCGTTGATCTCCGTTCCGGTGGCGATCATCGGGACCCTCGCATTCATGGAGGGGTTGGGATTCAGCCTCAATTCGCTCTCGCTGTTCGGGCTCGTGCTGGCGATCGGGATCGTCGTCGACGACGCGATCGTCGTCGTCGAGAACGTGGAACGCTGGATCGGGGAAGGGCTCTCGCCGCGGGCGGCGGCGGCGAAGGCGATGGAGGAGGTCACCGGGCCGGTCATCGGCGTTGCGCTCGTGCTCTGTGCGGTGTTCGTCCCTTGCGGTTTCATCACCGGGATCGTGGGGGTGTTCTTCCGCCAGTTCGCCCTCACCATCGCCGTGTCGACGGTGCTTTCAGCCATCAACTCGCTCACCTTGAGCCCCGCGCTCGCAGCGCTGCTCCTCCAGCCGAAGGGCTCGCCCCCCGATCCGGTCGATCGGCTCCTGGGGCTGCTGTTCGGTTGGTTGTTCTGGGGATTCAATCGGTTCTTCGCCCTGATCACGGCGGCTTATGCGACCCTCGTTGGAGTGTCGCTGCGGATCTGCGTCCCGATCCTCCTGGCGTTCATCGCCCTGCTCGGGCTCACCTGGCGGCTGCTCACGGAAACCCCCGTCGGCTTCATCCCCCAGCAGGACAAGGGCTATCTCGTCGTCGAGGTGACGCTCCCCGACGGAGCGAGCGTGCAGCGCACGGCGGCGATCATGGGGCAGATCGAGGCGCTCGCCAGCCGTGAGCCGGGCGTGGCCCACAGCCTGGGGATCGCCGGCCAATCGCTCGTGCTCGGGGCCAACGCCGCCAACCGTGGCGGGATGTACCTCCTCCTCGAGCCCTTCGCCCGCAGGCACGGGCCCGCGGCCACCGCCGCCGCCATCGCCGCGCGGATCCGCGCGGGCTGGAGTGCGGGGATCGACGGGGCTGTGGTGGAGGTGTTCGAGCCGCCGCCGGTCGACGGGCTCGGCAGCATCACTGGCTTCAAGCTCGTGGTGGAGGATCGGGGCGACTACGGGCCGGCGACGCTCGAATCGACCGTCACGGCGCTGATCGAGGAAGGCTCTGGCGACCAACGCCTCCGCGGCCTGTTCGGCAACTTCTCCGCCAGCACCCCCTGGCTGTTCCTCGACATCGACCGCGAGAAGGCGATGTCGGTCGGCGTGACGATGCAGGACATCATCGACACGCTCCAGATCCAATTGGGATCGTATTACGTCAACAACTTCAATCGCTTCGGTCGGTCATGGCAGGTCAACATCCAGGCCGAAGGGACCCATCGGCAGGACATCCGCGAGGCGATTGAGAGGATTTCCATTCCCAATGCCCAGCGGATTCCGGTTCCCTTGGCGACGCTCGTGCGGGTGGAGGACAGGCTCGGGCCGTCGCTGGCGATGCGCCACAACCTCTACCCTGCAGCGGCGCTCCTCGGGGCCCCGGCCCCCGGCACGGGGAGCACCTCGGCCCTGGCCGTCATGGAGGAGCACTTCGACGCCCTCCAGGCCCGCGGCCAGATCCCCCCCCTGATGGCGTGGGAGTGGACGGAGATGGCCCAGATGCAGGTCCGTTCCGGGTCGACGGCCGGCACGCTCCTCCTCCTCGGATGCGTCCTCGTGTTCCTCGTCCTCGCCGCCCTCTACGAGAGCTGGCGGCTCCCCCTCGCCGTGATCCTCGTCGTCCCGATGGCGATTCTCTCGGCGCTCGTCGGCATCAGGCTCGTCGGCGCGGAGATGACGATCTTCACGCAGATCGGATTCATCGTCCTCGTGGGGTTGGCCTGCAAGAACGCGATCCTCATCGTCGAGTTCGCCCGGCAGCTCGTCGGTGAGGGGCGGTCGCTTGCCGACGCCACGGTCGAGGCCTGCAGGCTGCGACTGCGGCCGATCCTGATGACCTCCCTGGCGTTCATTCTCGGGGTCGTGCCGCTGCTGGTCGCCGAGGGGGCAGGCGCTGAAATGCGCCGCACCCTCGGCCTGTCGGTGTTCAGCGGGATGCTCGGGGTGACGCTGTTCGGCCTGTTCCTCACCCCCGTCTTCTTCTTCGCGCTGTTGTGGTGGTCGCCGCCGGCTGCCGAGAAGCGCGGGGAAGACTGAGGCTAGCAGCCCGTGGCCCAAGTCGATTTCTGTGTCTCTGACCGTCTGATCATCAGCCGCCGATGGCTCGCGACCACTGCGCCATGGGCGCGACCAGCGCCGCCACCAGGCGATCCAGAGCCGATAAGAGC
>CANGGC010000507.1 GCA_947453125.1 Planctomycetaceae bacterium
CTCACCGGCAAGCGAGGCGGCCCAATACTCGTGACACAGCGCCTCGACTTCACCCGCCAGCCACAGCGCGCCATCGAGATCCCCCCCGAAACAGATCTGGCCGTGGTTGGCAAGGAGGCAGGCGGTGCGGTCCTGGAGCGCCCGGATCATGAACACCGAGAGCTCCTTCGTGCCAAACTCGGCGTAGTCGGCCACCCGCAGCGAGGTGCCTCCGGTGACGCCGATCATGTAGTGGAACGCCGGCACTTCCCTCCGCAGACAGGCAAGCGCCGTCGCGAACGGTGAATGGACATGGACGATCGCGCCGGCTTCGGGGCGTTCGGCATAGATGTCGAGGTGCATCCGCCATTCGGTCGACGGGAGAAACTCTCCCCGGTATCCACCGTCGAGATCCATCTCGACCACCTGCTCCGGCCGCATCTTCGGGTAGGGAATGCCAGACGCCGTGATCAGGAATCCCTCGGGGGTGCGGACGCTAACGTTGCCGGAGGTCCCCTGGTTGATCCCCTCATCGTTCATCGCCAGGCAGGTCTCGATCACCTTTTCGCGAAGGGCCAGGTGCTTGAGGGGCGTCATCGGTGCTCCGGATGGTGGGGGGGAATGCGACAAGCCGCCGCGCATCCCATTGGCCGTGACAGGCTACCGGGATGGTGGCGGCGACGCCGCATCACTTTCAAGCGCCGTCCAGCGGTCAAACGTGGCGGCCTGCCCGCACTTCCGCCCGTCCGCGTCGAGGACGTTCCAGACGATCGCCTCCTCGATCCGGAAGCGCTTGCCGCTCCGCGAGACGCGCACCCCGGCGTAGTCGTCGACAAATCCCTCGCGCGCCGTCCGCTCGAGGAGCCGGGCGCGCTCGTCGCGATGGACCGGCTCGGCGGTGAGCCGCGATGGCGTGCCGACGAGCGTCTCCCACGGCATCTCCCAGCGTTTGAGCGCCGCTTCGTTGCCATAGTTGAGGAGCGGATCGGCTTCTGTGCCGTGCGAGACGACAACACAAGGCGCATCGTAGAGCCTGCGGGCCTCCGCTTCGGCCGAGCCCCCGCGCGGCAGCAGTTCGCGGCCCACGACGCGGGCAAACGAATCGAGAAGGAGCTGGGCATGATGAATCGCCGCCGGGCTCCGCCAGGAAGGCTCCTCTCCCCAGCCCTGCACCTCCCCAACGCCGACGACCGCCTTGATCTCGTCAAACGACAGCCGGCCGGCATCGCCCACGGGCAAGCCCTCGCCGAGCCAGGCCCGGGCGAAGGCGCGGACGGCGAAGCCGGTGAGGGCGAGCGTTGAGGTCGGATCAACCGCCACCTTGAATCCGATCCGCTCGAGCTCGGCAAGGGGTAATAGCGGGGTGACTCCGCCGGGAAGCATGTTGGCCAGCTGGGGGAGCGGCACCTCGCGTGCAATCCGAACGAGCTCCTCCACGGACTGTGGCGCCTCGACGAAGCCCAGATCGACCCCTGTCTCGGCATACCGATTCGCTCGATCGATCGCGCCGTCGAGGCCTTCGATGGCGCGGGCGTCGGTCCGTGCGAGGATCACGAAGTCGGAACAGCGGCGGGCGTCGAGCGCGGCATGGAGACGATCGAGCATCGTGGCCACCGGCACGACTTGCTTGCCTGCGAAGTGACCGCAGCGCTTCGGCTCGAGCTGATCCTCGAGGAGGATCCCCGCTGCCCCGGCCGCCTCGAACTGCCGCACCGTCCAGGCGACACTCGCGCCGTTGCCGTGGCCCGTGTCGCCATCGGCAATCAGCGGGATCGATACCCGCGCCGTGATCCGCCGCACGCACTCCGCCATCTCCGCCGACGAGAGCAGCCCGAGGTCGGGAAGGCCATGCGCGCTCGCTGCGGCGCCGAAGCCACCGAGAAAGAGCATTTCGGCGCCAGCCTGCTCAACGACACGGGCCGTGAAGGCATCATGGGGCACAAGCGCTCGGACGAGGCCTGGGCGGGCGAGCAGGGCGCGGAGTCGAGCGGCGGGAGTCGGTGGCATGGGGGTGGCGGGAGCTCCGTGGGATGCAGGGCCGCTCACTCCTCGGGCGAAATCCGACAGGCATTCTCGACGAGCTTCAGGACCGTCGCGTCGTGGAAGATCGGAAACGTCTCGTGCCCCGGGCGGATGTAGATCACCTTGCCGCGGCCGAGGTTCCACACCATGACACTGCGAAACCACGATCCATCTTCAAACCGCTCCTCGACGACAACCTCGTCCGGCTCTGGCACATGGAACGGCTCGTCATACATCTCGGTTCGCGGGAGGGAAAACGTCTCGGGGAGCCCCGCGGCGAGCGGGTGACGCCGATCGAGAACGCGCAGCACGCTCGGCTTGCCGTCGGTGCGATACGCGGGAAAGCAGCAGTTGGGGAGATGAAGCGTGACCTCGACGCGGCCGTCCGGGAAGCGACGCTCATCGCTGGCGGGCGTGAGCCGTGCCTCGCGGGCCGGCACCTTGTAGTGCTGGGCCGGCACCTCGCGGATCGAGAGCTTTTCATTTGGCACGTCGGCAAACTGGCGGTGGACGTCGGCCCGGGCCCGTTCGTTCATCGCCTCAATGAATGGCGTGGCCCAGTGGGCCGAGTGGAGGGCGACGAGGACGAGCCCGCGGTCGCGGATCCGTTCCACGATCCGCCTCCCCGCCTCCGGCTTGACCTCGGCCTGACGGACATGCCCCCACCAGACGAGGACATCGGCGTTGTCGAGGAGCGGCGCGCCAAACCCCTGCTCGGCATCGTCGAGCTTCACCGACCGGACGGCGAGCCCCGGCTGGTTCTCCAGGTGCGCGGCGATCGCGTTCCCGAGAAAGTTGTCGTAAGCCTCCTTCTGTGCCGGCTGCTGCTCGTCCCACACAAGCACGCGCCGCGGGCCAGCAGCGGCGGCAGTCGGCCCGAGATCGAGCGCCGAGAGCCACGCGAGCACGCCGCTCTGCCAGGCATCCCAATTTGGCCCCTTGTAGCCGTCGAGCCCGTGGCCGCCGGAGGGGAGCTCGAGGAGCCGGCTGATCACCCCTTCGCGCTTGCAGGCCTCGTGGAACAACCGGCTGTTGGCGATCGGCACAGGACTGTCGTCGACGGCATGAGCGAGGTAGGTCGGCGGCGTCTGCTGTGTGACCTGCTTTTCGTTGGAGAACAGGTCGAGCAGTTCGGGCGGGGGATTCTCTCCGAGGAGATTCGTCC
>CANGGC010000508.1 GCA_947453125.1 Planctomycetaceae bacterium
GAGCTTCCGCTCGCCGAGGGCCTTCGGTGTCCAGGCGAGGCGCACCGCCTCCTCGTTGACCTGCGGGCCGCCACGGACAACCGTCCGGGCGACCTCCTCCATCGCCCCGCTCTCGTTCTCTGCCAGGAGCTTCACGACCACGTCGCGGTCGGCGAGGCCGTCGAGGCGGATCCGCCCGGCGACTTCGAGGGTGTTCTTCAGGTAGACCGTCTCGCCGACGGAGAGATTGGTGACCGCGGCATCGCGCCCCTGCCCGCCGCCGCGCTGCTGCCCAAAGGTGACGCTCCACAGCGGCACGGCCGCATCCCCGAGCTTCCGCGCCACCCCCTGCGGCGGCTGGTCGCGCGGCGGGTAGGCATGTTGGGCGCCGTCGGAGAGCACGATCACCCCCGCCAGCGGACGCCCTGCCGTGGCTCGCAGCGCGTCGTCGAGCGCGGCGCCGATCGCCGTCTGGTCGCTCGCCGCCCCGCGCTGCCAAGCGCCCAGTGGAAAAGGGTCTTCCGCCGTCCCCGCCACGGGGCGGGCCTCACGGTCGAAGGCCCAGAGACTGATATCGACATCCCCCTCGGCCACGAGCTTGGCGGCGGCCGGGCGGGCGGCAGCGAGCGCCGCCGTCATCTCGTCGAAGCGCGTCCGCCCCGCAGCCCCGTCGACGACCGTCATGCTCTCGGAAGTATCGGCGAGCACCAGCAGCGTGCCTTGCTGACGGGCCTGGCGGGTCGCCACGAGCGTCGGCCGCAGCAGGCAGGCCACCAGCGCTAAAAACGCGCCGGTGCGGAGGAGCACCAGCACGAGCCTCCGCCCTGCCGGGACGCGCGAGCGGTCGGGGCCCACGGCCACGAGCACCGCCACGAGCGCGAGCGTCACCAGGGCGACAAACCACCACGACACGACCGGATCGAAGTCGAGCGATAGCTCCTCGAGGACGAGTGCCACAAGCGGCGTCATGCGTCGCCCCCCCGCACGGCCATCCCGGCGTCACCCGGCAGCGGCGGTGGCGCCCCCGAAGCCACGGCGTCACCGGCACGGGCACCAACACCTGGCACGGTTCCGGCATCGTCCCGCGGCGCGTAGAAACGGTTGGCGACGATCCAGTCTCCGGCCATCGCCAACGCCGCCAGGAGGATGAACCATCCCGACAGCTCGGCGCCGACCCGTTCGAGCTTGACGTCGCGCACCAGCTCAGCCTCGCTCTTCGCGAGCCGATAGCCAGGCCCCAGCGCTGCGACGAGGCCGGCATCGCCAAGCCGCCGGGCGTCGATGCTCTCGGCGGCGAGATTGGCGCTGAATCCCCGCACGACCCCGCCGACATCGCCGCCGGAGCGCACCCGGTAATTGCCCGGCACCTGGGTCGTCGTCACCGTCACGGTGCCGCGGCGCTGGTCGACCGGTGCGGGGAAGTCGTCACCACCGGGAGTGCTCACGAAGGCCGTTGCCACATCGCGGCGCTGGAGATGGACGACGGCCGAGGCGCCGGCGGTGATGTTGCGGTCGTCGGCGGTGTCGATCGAATGGAGGAGCGTCTCGTTGGCGAGGATCACAAACGGCCACGGCTCGAACCCTGTGGCGAGCATGTTCCAGGCGTCGGGATCATCGGCGGCCTGCGACACCGGCGTCGTCACCGTGACGACCGTCCCCTGACCGACGCGATGTTCGAGGATCGCCGGAAGACCGTTGCGGTACGACACGACCGGCACTGCCGAGTCGGCCGTCACGTCGGCGCCGGCGGCCCGGGGCGCCGCGCCGTTGCCGTCGGCCGCCGGATCGTTCGGCTCGAACTCCCACAATCGCTGAATCGGAAAATCCTGCCAGGGGACGGCGTCTCCGACGCGACGGAAGGGACTGAGGATCGGGTGATCGAGGTTGGCCGGCGCGAGAAAATTGTCCTCGCGGGGATTGCGCCAGACACGGACGATCCTCCCGCCGAGGAGCTTCTGCGCTGCGTCGGAATTGAAACGCCCCGCATCGGCGGCCCGCGGCCCGAGCCAGACGACGAGCCCCCGGCCGCCAGCCACCCACTGCCAGAGCAGGTCGAGCATGCGGGGCGTGAGCGGCGGCGGATCGGCAAGCACCATCCCCTGGTAGCCGTCCCAGGGGGTGGCATCGAGCTTGCCGATGTCGATGAGCGTGGCGTCGAATCGCCCCTTGCCCGCCTTCCGCAGCGCCGCTGGCGCGATCGCTTGGAGGAGGAATCGTCCGGTATCGGCGGCCGGCTGGGGGGCGGCGATGAGGATCTTGGCGGGGGTGCCAACCTCGACGGTGAAATAACGGGCGTTGTCCACCTCCATGTCATCCGATCCATCGAGGACGACCCGCCCCTGCCGCACCCCCGGCTCGAGGCCGGTGACCTCGAAGTCGACCTGCCCGGCCTGCCCCTCCTTCCACGCCACCGGCTTCACGGCCCGCCGCGCGTAGCGACCATCCGCGCCGAGCATCTCCACTGCCACTGGCCGGTTTGCATCGGGGCCACTGCGCCGAGTCTCAACCGTGACCCCCAACGCCGCGCCGGCCGTCGGCTGGTCGGTCGACAGATCGACCGCCTCGAGCGCGTAGTTCTGCGCTCCGGTGGCGCCGACATCGACCCACAGCACCGCCGTGTCGGCATGCGTCGCGATCAGATCGGCTGCGGTCCGCCCCTCCCAGGCCCCCTGGGAACAATCGGTGAAGACGAACATCTCATGGCGGAGCTCAGGAACGGTGTCGAGGAGTCGGAGGCCCTCCTGCATCGCCGCCGGCAGCGTCTGCGCCGCGGCGCCGACAGCCAGGCGATCAACGCGGGCCAGCGCCGCTGCGACCGTGGGGGAGAACGACACCGGCCCGCCCCCGGTGTCGATCACCGCCACCTGACTGGCCGGCGGGAGCTTCGCGGCCAATGCCCGGGCCAGGGCCGCCGCTTCCTGAAGACGGGTGCGATTGGCCTGCCGCAGTTCCATCCGCGGGCTGGTGTCGAAGACAAGGACCGCGGCCACCGGCTTCTCGCCGTCGGCAAGCCACCCGGCCCCACGGAGCGTGGGACGGGCTAGGGCCAACGCGAGCACCGCAAGCGCGGCCATCCGCAGGAGGAGGAGAAGGAGGTGGCTGACGCGAAGACGGCGCCGGTTGGCGGCCGCCCGCTGGCGGAGGAAGCGCATCGCCGGAAAGGC
>CANGGC010000509.1 GCA_947453125.1 Planctomycetaceae bacterium
GGAGCGTCCGCTTCGCCCCGCGCGGATCGGTCACCTCGACAGCGCCGTTGACGATAAACCGGCTCGTCCGCGTCGTCTCCATCCACTCCGGGACAAACACCGGATACTCGCAGTGCGTGGCACCAGCCGGCACGACGATCTCCTCGCCATCCATCCCCTGCCGGTGCCGCTGCTGCTTCGCCGTCGGATGGAGCCGCACTTCCCCTTCAAAGCCTTCGAGGCGGTGAATCGTGAGCGGCCCCCGGAAGGTCGTGCCCCGATGCACCTTCCGCACGTCGTCGAGCCCGTCGGGCACGATCCTCACCCGCGGTTTCATCGTCACGGCCATGGCGATCGGCTGTTCATGAACGAGCGGGCGGCCATCGCTCGTCGTCCCTGAAAGCACAAGCGTCGCGAGGCGCGCGGCCGTGCCGGCGTCGGCACCACAGGCAAGCTCCACCGTCCCTTCGGCAGCTCCGGCCTTGATCGATCCCTCGGTGGCCGTCACGCCGTCGGGCAGCCCGCGGAAGCCGATGCCGACTGCCCCAGCGAGGCCTCCGGTGCGCACGATCGGGATCGTGAGCTTGCTGGTACCCCCGAGCGGCACGGCCAGCTGCGTGGCAAGCGCCGGCCCCGGTTCAAACGATTCCGAGTCGGGCTCGATCACGAGCCTCCAGGCGGCGGGGCCGAAGGCGCTCGAACCGAGAGCTCGACCACCGACGACGATCCGGTGCTTCCCCGCCGTGGCGACAGCCACGGTCGCCACCGGATCGACCGAGCCGGCGGCATCGTCGGCGAACAGAAGCTCCCGGCCGTCGGGGGCGACGATGGAGAGATCGAGATCGAGCGGGTGGCTCGCGGAGGTGCTCTTGGCCGACACGCGCCAGCTTCCCGCAGGAAGATCGACGAGCACGCTCCGCTCGCGCTCGTCGCCCGCCAACGCGCCGCGCACGGCGACTGGCAGCGCAGGGAGGGAAATGTCGGCCGTTCCCTCGGGGGCGATCGTCTCGGGGACATTGGCGAGGGGGATCGCGGAGTCAATCGGTCCGGTCGTCAGCTCGATCCGGTAGACGCTCGAGCGGTCGCCGGCGTAGTCGATGTCGTGGATGGCGAGGTCGTACGTCTCTCCCTCCTTCCCGCGAAAGAAGACGGAGAGATCGCGGCCGGCGGTATCGGCGACGTCGAGCACGACCTGGCCGTGCGAATCGGTGACCTTCAGGAGCGCATGGAGCGGGGAAAGGAGGCGGCGGGCGAAAAGCTCGATCGACACCGGCCCCGACTCGATCACCGTGAAGCGGTAGCGGTCGATCTCCGCAGTGCGGCCGATCTGGCCATCGATCACCACCGGCAGCGCGGGGAGAAGCTGCGGGCCGTCGCGGTCGGGATCCTCGACGATGCTTTCGAAGCGCGAGCAATGAAAAAACCCTGGCGGCGAGGCGCCGTTGGCATTGGCGACCTGGAAGCGATGGAGGCCGGGAGGAAGATCGGCCGGAAGCGTGAGCCGGGCGGGAAACTCGCGCGGGCAGGGGCGGTCGTTGGCGCGGGCCTTGTAGCCGAAGAGGTGGGGCGGCTCCGGGATCAGGACGCGCGTCGGGGCGCCGGTGACCACGAGCGCCACGCCGGGATCGTGGGGGAGGATCTCGATGTCGGGCGTCCAGTCGTAGCCGCCGAGAACGACATCGCGCGTCTCGCCGGCCCGGCCGCCGGCCGGAAACACGGAGCCGATCTCGGGAGGGAGCTCGGCCTGGGCTCCGAGCGAACCAAGCGACAGAACCACCGCGAGGAGCCAAGCGACGGAGCGAAGAGCGCCCCCGCCGCGCGGCCGCGCCGCGCGCGCTCGCCGATCGCACCCGCCCGGTGTCGCTGCCATCCTCTCGCTCCTCTTCGCCGCCGCGGTGACTCCGCCTGCGCACCCGAGAATACCCGGGCGACGCGGCGGCCTTGGAGGGAGCTACGTCGGGGTCGATCCCTTGGGCTTAAAATAGGTCGACTTCTTCCCGCGGGTGGCGAAGTGGGCCTGATTGGCCGGATGAGGAATCGCAGCAGCGCGTCCTCCTCCGACAGGCTGTAGCCCACGATCACGAGCACGTCGCTCTCCTGAAGGAGCCGGACGGCCTTGGGACGGATCGGCCCCGTCTGTTCATAGGTTGACGGCAGGTTTAGTAACTTTTCGTTTGACCACTCCCCTGGGGGATTTCGGGGATTGGTCATCTGGGGAGTCCCGGCGTACATTCATCATGCATGGGGGGCAGACTGCGCCTGCCGCCTACGGCTCTTCAAGGAGTCTGATCATGGCCGGTCGCCATCAACGTCGCCGCCTGCTCTCCAGGAAGGAAGTCTATGCCGCGACGCTCGGCGTCGAGGGTCTCGAGCCCCGGGTCGTCTTGGCGGCGGGCGTCGGGTTTGACCGGACGACTCGAACGCTCTCGATCGTGGGGTCGGAGGGGAACGACTCGGCGGAAGTCCGGCAGCAGGGGGCAAACGTTGTGGTTTCCCTCGCCTCGGCCGCGGGGCGGTTCAGTCGCACCGTGAATGCCTCGCAGGTGACGCGCGTCGTGTTTACGGGACGGGCCGGCAACGACACGTTCACGAACCTGACGGCTATTTCCTCCCGGGCCGACGGCGGGGCGGCTAACGACTTCCTGAGCGGCGGCCGTGCCGCCGACACGTTGGTCGGCGGTGAAGGTGAAGACCAGTTGCTCGGCGACGCAGGCAACGACGTGCTCGATGGCGGGGCCGGCAACGATGCCGCGTGGGGCGGCGCTGGTAAAGACCGCGTCATGGGTGGCGTCGGTCAGGACCAGCTCTTCGGCGGAGATGGCACCGACGACATGTGGGGCGGCGTCGGCAACGACATGCTCGACGGCGGTGTGGGCAACGACACGGTCCGTGGCGAAGACGGCAGCGACATGCTGGTGGCCGGCGCCGGCAACGACACGATCTCTGGCGGTGGCGGCGCCGACGTGCTGATGGGTGGAGCGGGGAACGACGCCCTCGAGGGTGGCGACGGAGACGACCGTCTCGACGGGGAACTCGGAACCGACCTGCTGGTCGGCGGCGCCGGGCTCGACCGGGAGGTCGATGCGCAGGATCGCTTCGTGGATGGCGACGTCGATGCCGACGGCTTCGACAACGATTACGACTTCATGGAC
>CANGGC010000510.1 GCA_947453125.1 Planctomycetaceae bacterium
CGAGGAAGGGGTGTTTGCCGAGTTCGACCTTTCGGCCCAGCAGTACAACGCTCTCCGCCTCCTCCGCGATGCAGCCCCGGAAGCGCTCCCCACGCTCGTCCTTGCCGCCCGGCTGGTCTCGCGGGCCCCTGACATCACGCGCCTGGTCGACCGGCTCGAAGCTCGGTCGCTCGTCCGCCGCCAGCGCCTCGCCCACAACCGGCGCGTCGTGCGGATCGCAATCACCGCCGAGGGAGACGCCCTCCTCGAACAGATGGCTGAACGTGTCGTCGATTGCGGCCTGAAGCAACTTGGCCACCTCTCCGCCGCGGAATTGGGAACGCTCATCGAACTTCTCAGAGCCGCCCGCCGGCCGCACGAAGCGGCCGACTCGGGAGCAGCGACCAACGAGTCTCCAGCCTAGCCGTCCTTCGCACCTTTCTTCCCCGGTACTCCTCCCCTCTCATTCCAGGAGCCGACCGATGGTCTCCCTCAACGGCAATCAGGTCACCAACCGCCCCCACGTCGTCGTCATCGGTGGTGGCCCCGCCGGCGCCACGACGTCGACGCTTCTGGCCAAGCAGGGGCACCGGGTAACGCTTTATGAGCGCGAGACCTTCCCCCGCTACCACATCGGTGAGTCGCTCATCCCAGAGACGTTCTGGGTGCTCGAGCGGCTCGGCGTTCTGCCGCACCTTCGGGAGAGCCGGTTTGTCCGCAAGGAGAGCGTCCAGTTCGTCACCGGCACAGGCAAGCTGTCCGAGCCGTTCTATTTTCCCGATCACAAGCCGCATGAGTCTTCGCGCACCTGGCAGGTGCTGCGGAGCGAGTTCGACTCGATGATGCTCGACAACGCCCGCGCCAGTGGCGTCGAGGTCCACGAGGGGGCCCGCGTCCTCGAGGTCGTCTTCGACGGCGGCCGAGCGGTGGGGGTGAATCTGGCCGAGGGTGAAGGGAAGCGGTTCGTGGCGGCGGATGTCGTCGTCGATGCGGCTGGCCAGGGGGGGCTGATCCAAGATCGTCTCGGCCTGCGCCAGTGGGATCCCGACCTCAAGAAGGCGGCGCTTTGGACCTACTGGAAGGGGGCGAAGCGCGACGCCGGCCGTGACGAGGGAGCAACGCTCGTCATGCAACTCGACAACAAACTCGGCTGGTTTTGGTACATCCCCCTCCAGGACGACGTTGTCAGCGTCGGCGTCGTGGGCCCCTTCGACTATCTCTTCAAGAACCGCGAATCGAAGGACCCCGAGGCGATCTATGCCGAGGAAGTGGCCCGCTGCCCCGGCGTGATCCCGCGAATCGCCGCCGCCGAACGCGTCGCTCCTTACCGCGTCGCGAAGGAATACTCCTACCGCTCCCGGGAGGTGGCCGGCGACGGCTGGGTGCTCGTCGGCGATGCCTACGGCTTCCTCGATCCGCTCTATTCCTCCGGGATCCTCCTCGCCCTCCAGTCCGGCGCGCTCGCTGCCGACGCGATTCACGAGGGGATCGGCGTTGGCGACACTTCCGCCGCCCGTCTCGGCACCTGGGGGCCGGCCTTCAATGAGGGGATGGACCGGATGCGCCGGCTTGTCTGCGAGTTTTACGACGGCTTCAATTTCGGGAAGTTCGTCCGCAAGCACCCCGATCTCAAGGGGCACATCACCGACATGCTCATCGGCGACCTGTTCAACGACCGCGTCGACGCCATCGTCGCCCCGATGGACGCGATGCGGGCCGAGGTCGCCGCGATGATGACCAGCGCCCCTGAGTGAGCGCCGCCGCGGGTGGCCGGGTGAATCCTGAAGGTTCTCACTCGGCCAGTTCGGCGACCACGATCGCGTGAACGTCGAGCCTCGGCACGGTGACGATCGGCGCGGCGCCGCTCGAGTCGATCTCGAGCGGGATGCCCCCCGGCTCGAAGTGGGCGCGCTTGATGGACGTGCCGGGGCGGAACGTCACCCGGATCCCGTGGATCGGGAGCGTCTCCTCGCGGAGGGGGACATCGTCGACCGGCAGGGCATGGCCGCCGGTGGTGTTGATGTCGTTGAAGAGATGGACGACGAGCCGGTTGGCGAGGGCTTGCCGGCGGACGGTGGCGTGGACGCACATTGGCGCCTCGACCTCGACAGGCGGCGCGGTCTCCCCCGCCGCCCAGCGGATGGCGCTCGTGATCACGAGGCGCTCATAGGGATACGAATACTGCCAGGAGGCGGCATCGACGCCGGCCGCGAGATAGACGACGCGCCCTTTCCCATGCCGGTGCGCGGTGACGGCCGGCAGTGGTGTGGCCGCCCCCTCCGGAAGGATCGTGGCGAGGATCTCGGTTTCTTCCCGCGGCTGCACGCGCACCGCCGGCCCCTTGAACGTCACCGGATCGGTGCCGACCCAGGCTGCGAGCTTCGGGTCGTCGAGGAAAAACGACCCGGGGGCAAACCGCCACTGGAAGACGCCGCGCCGCTTCTCGTGCCAGTCGGCCGGGAGCGACTTGGCGAAGTTGACGTCGAGCGCGGCGGCGGCGTTTCCGGCGGTCGAGGTGGCCGGCCCGCGGTGATCGACGCCGAGAAGGTCGGCCAGCGCAAAGTTACCGCGGGAGTCGCCGGTGGCGTCGCACAGCGAGGCATCGAGGCTGGCGACGAGCCCGCCCCCTTCGCGCACCCAGGCGTCGATCGCCGCCACCTGAGCGTCGTTGAGGCAGGCGGTGTTGGGAAGGATGAGGACTGCCTCACGGGCAAGCGCCTCCGGCGTCAGCTGCCAATCCTCGATGACGGTGACGGGGAGGTGGGATTCGGTGATCGCCCGGAACGTGCCGACGACGTTGGCGAGGTAGCGCTCTTCGACGAGGCCCGCCGACCGGCCGTAAAACGCCTTCGTCGCATCGCTCATCACGAGTGCCCCCCACGGCTCCGGCTCGGCGCGGACGAGCCACTCGCGCCGATCGCGGACGGCGTCGAGCGCGGTAAAGAGCTCTTTCTGCATTCGCGGCGGCTGGGCAACGGCCACGCTCGCCCCGCAGCCGTGCGTCAGGCAGAGCATCATCCGGCGGAGAATCTCGTGGCCGGGGAAGCTGTCCTTGCCATACGGATTGCCGTGGCTCATCAGATAGGGCTCGCTGAAGGCGACGCGGTGGTTCGTCGTCGCCCACGCATAGGCGACGCCGAAGGCA
>CANGGC010000511.1 GCA_947453125.1 Planctomycetaceae bacterium
CGCCGCAGCCGCTCGGGGCGGTGCCGCAGGCGAAGCGGATGATCGCCGGATGGCTGCCACGCGGCACCGGGGTTTTCGAGGCGCCGCCGCCGGTCGCGGTGGCCGCGCCCCCCGTCTCGACGGCCGACGAACTGGCCGACATCGATCTCGCCCTCTCCGTCGCGGTGGCCGGCCCGCCCGACACCTGGAATCTCCCCCAACTCCGCGAACGCCTCCGCCTTGCCGCCACGAGGTCGAACGCCAATCCCGATCGGCTCCGGGCCGATGCCATCGACGCCCGGATCGCCCGTTTCGAGGCGATCCAGGCCAAACAGCAATCGCTTGCCGCCGGACCTTCGGCTGACCCGTCGCCACTCCGCCTGGGGAGCATGTGGTCGAGTCTCGGTGGGGTCGGGTCGCGCCCCATCCGCCCCGGAGTCCTCCCCGGCGGCGCTCCGGCCGATGGCCGTCCAGGCTGGACCCCACCCGATTCAAGCGAGACCACCGGGAGGCTGGCGACGGTCGTCTCGCGCCGTCCCGATGCACCGCGCTGGGCGCTCGTCGACGGCAACAACAACGTCCTCGTCTTCGTCAATCCGCAACCGGGGGTCAATCTGGCGCCCTTGGTGGGGCAGCAGATTTCGGTGCGCGGGGCCCGCGGTTACATGCCGGAGTACAAGCGGCCGTACCTCGTCGCCACCGAGGCCCGTCCGCGAGTGGCGCAGACGGCGCCGCCGCCCCGTGCTGATCTGACTCGCTGACTGTCCGTTTCCCGTCGGCCACGGCCGGGAAGCCCCCCGGTATCCCGGCCGTGGCGACGACGAGTGCGGAAGCAGGAGTCGGCAGGAATCAGCGGATCTGGTCCCGTTCGAGCTGCCGGGCCGGGAGCCAGCGTGAGGCGAGCTTCGCCGGAAGTTTCTCGGCGGCAATCGGGTCGAGGGCGATGCCCCCCCCGCTCCCTGCGTCCCGGGCAAGAGATGCGAAGGTCTGCCGGTCGGCCGGGGTGATCTTCGACATCCGGCCCGCCAGCCGAGCCACCCCTTCGGGATTCTCGGCGGCCGCTGCGGAGAGCGACGCCATGAATTGGCAGATCTCGTGGAGGTTTGACGCGCTCGAGCGGACGATCAGCGGTTGGAGCGTGCGGGTGACGATCTCGAGCCCCACGCCATCAGCATCGAGAAAGGCATCAACCTGCATCGCGTGCCTGGCGGTGCCGTCGGCGGCGGTGCCTGTGGGACGGTATCGAACCAACAGGAGGCACGATCCCGACAGCGGCTGCGGCGAGAGTGGCCCGGTGTAGCCACCCTGACCGAGGAGCACCATCGTGCCCCCTTCGGCGGTGCGGTCATGATGGAGGAGGCGGAGCGTGCCCTCCGTTCCCCAGCCGTCGCTCATCCGCCACTGGCCAGGCGCCGTGAGATCGAGGGCGACCTTGCTGATCCCCAGCACCCGCCAGATATCGACGACGATCTCCGGATGAGCCAGGGAAAACTCGAGGAGGGCGCGGTCGCAGGTGAATGACTCGACGGGGAGGCGGCGGTAGAGCGTCGGGTTGCGGAGGATCTTCTCCGCCGCCCGCCGGTCAGCCTCTGCCATCCGGTCCAGAGGCATCGCCTTGCTGGCCGACTTCCGGGCATCGCGGCCCGAAGAGCCGCCGTCGCCAAGCATCGTGGCCAGCGACGAAGCGCCAGCCACGGGTTCAACCGCCAGGACGGTGTCGACCGTCCCCCAGGCTGCCAGCAGCCCGACGGCCGCAGACAGTCCCCACATTCGCGCACGCATGAAACATTTCCCCCCGGAAACTTCCTGCCGGTGACCCGCCCCGGCCACCACTGCAGAGAGAGTTTTCGGCCTGGGAAGCCGGTGCGGCTGAGTCATTCCCCTTTCAATCAGGAGAGTTTCTCCAGACTCCCTGGGTTGCCAGATTCCTCGTGAATCGTGGGTTGGCCGTGCTGTGCAGAGTCCCTACCATCGCTCGCCCCCGGAGCCAACGGACGGCCACCGGGAACGTCGCCAGGGAAGGTGAACCACCGCATGCGCCAGGACGATCCCATCGATCGCGCTTCGGCACCTGCCACCGCCGCGGTGCCGACCGCGCCGGCCCCCGCCCACCCCGGGCCGATCGGGCGGATCCTCGTCGCCTGGACGGAGCTTTGCCTCCGCGCCGGCTGGACGATCGTCGCGGTTGCCGTCGTCACAGCCGTGCTGTCCGGCGTCTGGACGGCGCGGTATCTGGGGTACAAGGTCAACCGTACCGATCTCCTCGATCCGCGCAGCGACTACAACAAGCTGTGGGTCGATTACGTCGCCGAGTTTGGTGAGGACGACGACGCGGTGGTGGTCGTCGAGGGGCCGACTCGGGCCGAGACGATCCGCGTTCTCGAGGAGGTGTCGGAGGTCGTGGCCCGCGACGAGCGGCTCTTCAGCTCCGTCTTCCACGCCGTCGACCTCTCCCGTATCCGCTCCAAGGGGCTCCATTACCTCACCCCCGATGAGCTCGAGCAGATCGATCGCTTCCTCGAGGAGTCGCACCCGATCCTCGATGGCGGCTGGGCCCAACTCAAAGTCGGCTCGATGGTCGGCGGGCTCGCGAGCCAGATGGTGCTCGGCTCACCCCGCAACGCCCCGCCGCCGCGTGAACTGCCCGTGGCGACGCTCGAGCGCTACGCCGAGAGCCTTGTGGCCGGGCTCGAGCCGGCCGCCCGAACGGCGTCCGCAGGGCCGGAGGACTTCGTCTCCCCCTGGCCGGGCATGCCCGCGTCGCTCTCCACGCTCCGCGATCTCTCCAGCGACCAACTCCTCGCCAAGGAGGGGCGGATGGGATTTGTCCTCCTCCGCCTTGCCAAGTCGAACGCCAGTTTTGCCGGTGCGTCGGAGGCCACCGACGAGCTCCGCCGGCTGATCCGCGGCGTGGCGGACCGCCATCCCGGTGTTTCGATCGGCCTCACCGGGCTGCCGGTGATGGAAGACGACGAGATGCGGGCGAGCGCGCAATCGATGGTCTGGGCGAGCGGGCTCTCGATGGCCGCCGTAGTGATCGTGATCATCGCCGGCTTCGGTGGCGTGCGGCACGCGATGATGGCCAACGGCGTGCTCGTCATCGGGATGGCGTGGGCCTTCGCCTGGGCCACGGCCACCGTC
>CANGGC010000512.1 GCA_947453125.1 Planctomycetaceae bacterium
CGAGTAGGATTCGAACCTACAACCTACCGGTTAACAGCCGGCCGCTCTACCGTTGAGCTATCGGGGAATGCGTCGAACCGTAGGAAACGGCTCCCCTCCGGCGACGGTGCACCGGAGGAGCCCTGAAGAATACCCGATGAATCGGGGGGAAAAAAGCCCGTGCGGACAGGCTGGCAGTCGAGGGGAAAAGGGATCGAATCGGGCTGGGATCGGGGATCGCCCGTCACCCCTTCCGCTTCTCCATCAACACCCGGTTCCCCTTCTCGTTGTATTCGATGCGGGTCATGAACGTCCGCATCAGCATCACTCCCCGGCCACTGGGGACGTCGAGGCGCTCGTCGGACGTGCAGTCGGGAACCTGAGCGGGATCGAAACCGGCCCCCTCGTCGGTGATCTCCACCCGCACCAGCTCCGGCGACACCAAGCATTCAACATAGACCTGCTTGTGCGGGTCGAGCTTGTTGCCGTGAACGATCGCGTTGACGATCGCCTCCTCAGCTGCCAGATGGATGCTGAAGACGTCTGCCGATTCCCAGCCATGGACGCCGAGTTGCTCGAGGAGCCCCTCGGTAACGATCCGGCTCGCCCCACGCTCGCTGGGGAGGTGAACGGCAAGCCGCCATGCACCGACGTCGTCCGGTGAGGGATTCGCGGCGTGGACGGAAGAGTCATGTGCCATCTGGTCGATCCAACCGGACGCCGATCCGCCGGAAAAATGCCCGGAACCACGCGATCCCGACGGGGCGGGATACCGAAAACGCTTCAGAACGCGGAGATCGCCTCCGCCTCCGCGTCATGGATATCGAAAACTTTGTTCAGCTTCGTGACCTGAAACACATCATAGATCTCGCGCCGGATGTTGCTCATCTTGAGCCGGCCCTTGTGCGATTTCACCTTCCGGTCGAGCGTGATCAGCTTGCCGAGCGCCGCGCTCGAGAGAAACTCAACGCCGTCGAAGTTGAGAAGGATGCTCTTGCGGTTGTCGAGGTCGACAAGGCCGAAAAGCTCCGTGCCAAACTGGATGATCTTGGCCTCGTCGAGGATCTTGCGGTCGTTGAACCGGACGACGGTCACGTCGCCGACCTTCGACACGTCGATCCTTTGATGCGTGGGCATACAGACGAAAACCTCGGAAAGGTCAGAAATCCGTTGGGGGACGAAGCCCGCCGCTCTTCCCGGCCGCTGACGGAAAGGTCGCGGTTCACCGTCGAGGAAGAGCGTAGCCTTTCGGCAGTCGGTTTGCCATTGCTCCGCCCCGGCGAGCCAACTCCGTCGGTGGGCCGCAAAAAACACTCGCCATGGGCCTGCTCGCCGCCGGGGACAAATCCCCGTCACCCTCTGATCCGCTGCCAAAGTGGCAGCGAGTCGTCGGCTGGGAAATAGGGCGCCGATGTGGATGAAAAGAGCAGAAAAAAGGGACCGAACCGATGCTCGCCCCTCCTGTCGCTCGTTTGGCGCGCCGATTGCTTGCAGGAAGGGTCGCGGGTTTCACGGATGTCCCGGTCGGCAGTCCCGACCGGTCCTCGAGCCTGGAATCCCCCTTCGTGGGGTGTTCCCGGCCGCGGCCGCCCCTGACGGGTGTTTCTAGCCAGCGGTGGTCAGCCCCGGGGCCCCACACCGAACCGAAATCCGCTCTTTCCGATTCCCCCTCACCCACGAGGATTCCGACGATGTCCGCCAGCGCGACGAAGTCTGCCAAGAAGAAGCCGCACCTCATCCCCCTCGGCGACCGCGTGGTCGTGCAGCGCGAGGAGAGTGGCCAGAAGACCGCCGGCGGCATCCTCCTGCCCGATTCCGCCAAGGACAAGCCGGCCCGCGGCGTTGTCGTCAGCGTCGGCGAAGGGAAGCTGACCGACAAGGGAACCCGCCAGCCGCTCCAGGTGAAGCCGGGCGACCGGGTCGTGTTCACGAGCTACGCCGGCGAGCCGTTCAAGGTGGGGGACGACGAACTGCTGCTGATGCGCGAGGACGACATCCTCGCCGTTCTCCCCTGACCCTCGTGCCTGACGGTCGGCCCCGGCTGAAGGGGAGATCGTCCGGCTCGCGCCCGAATAAACCATCCAACCCAAACCTTCCAAGACCCAACCCAGCGACAGGAGCAGTGGACCCATGGCAAAGATGATGGCCTTCGATCAGGAAGCCCGTGAGGCGATGCGGCGCGGTGTCGCCAAGCTCGCCCGCGCGGTCAAGGTGACGCTCGGCCCGAAGGGGCGCAACGTCATCCTCCAGAAGAGCTTCGGCTCCCCGACCGTCACCAAGGACGGCGTCACCGTCGCCAAGGAAATCGACCTCGAGGACGTCTACGAGAACATGGGCGCGCGGATGGTCCGCGAAGTCGCCAGCAAGACCAGCGACGTCGCCGGTGACGGCACGACGACCGCCACGGTCCTCGCCGAGGCCGTCTTCAACGAAGGCCTCCGGGCCGTCGTTTCGGGGGTCAACCCGGTCGCGCTGAAGGCCGGCATCGAGAAGGCCGTGGAGGAGATCTCCGCGAAGCTCAAGGAGATGTCGATCCCCGTGAAGGGGAAGAAGGAGATGGCGCAGGTCGCTGCCATCGCCGCCAACAACGACATGGAAATCGGCCTGCAACTCGCCGAGGCGATGGACAAGGTCGGCAAGGACGGCGTGATCACGGTCGACGAGGGCAAGAGCCTCAAGACCGAGATCGAGTTCGTCGAGGGGATGCAGTTCGACCGCGGCTACCTCTCCCCCTACTTCGTCACCAACTCGCAGCAGATGCAGTGCGTCCTCGACGACTGCTACATCCTCGTCTTCGAGAAGAAGATCTCGAGCGTCAAGGACATCGTCCCGCTCCTCGAAGCCGTCGTGAACGCCGGCAAGCCGTTGCTGATCGTCTCCGAGGAGGTCGACGGTGAGGCCCTCGCCACGCTCGTCATCAACCGTCTCCGCGGCACCTTCCAGGTCTGTGCCGTCAAGGCACCGGGCTACGGTGATCGCCGCAAGGCGATGATGGAGGACATCGCGATCCTCACCGGCGCCACGGCCGTCTTCGAGAACCTCGGCATGAAGCTCGACGGCCTCGGGCTGGCCGAGCTCGGCCGGGCAAAGAAGGTGATCTTCGACAATGACAACACGACGATCATCGAGGGGGCCGGTAA
>CANGGC010000513.1 GCA_947453125.1 Planctomycetaceae bacterium
AGGAGTGCCAGCGGCACAAGGACGGCGATGAGGAAGTAGGAGACACCGATGCAGATCAGCGGCCGCAGCCGGCTCCCCCCCATCGCTGTCTGCCCCTTGTGGAGGACCGGGCCGTAGGCGCCCCAGCTGAGCATCGCCATCGCCGCGGCGAGGAGGACACCCAAAAACTTCTCGGCCCGCTGCTCGACCTTTGGCACGAGCCCCTGGGGAGCAGCCGGCTTCTCAGCCGGCGCGTCGGCAACGGCCGTGTCGGCAGCGGTGGCCGTGGCGACAGCCTTCGGCGCGGAGTGGGGGGCGACCGGCTTGAAGATGAGGACGGTGGCGGCGCCGGTGATGACGAGGATCAAGCCGGCGAGGAACGGCGCCTTGAGCTGGTTGAACGACTTCGTGAGCGTCGCGTTGAGGAGCGTGTTGACGACCGGGGCGCCGCCGAAGACCAGCGGCATGACGTAGATCGGCTGCCCGCCGAAGACGCGGACGGCGAGGATCACGCCGAGCGCGCCGAGGGCCCCGGCCGCGCCAGCGAGCAAGCTCCAGAGCACGCCCGCCTTCGTCCACGATCCCTTCTCCCCCGATTTCCCGAGGATCGCCAGCGGGACGACGATCGCGATCCCGAAGTAGGCCATGCCGACACACATGAACGCCCGCAGGGCCGAGCCGAGTTGGCCGCTGCCGATGTGGAGCACCGGTCCGTAGACACCCCAACAGAAGGCGGTGAGGGCGATCGCGGCCAGCATGCTCACAAACTGCAGCATCGGAAGACTCCGGACGGGCAAGAGGACAGGGAAGGGAACGGGCCACGGCTGGTGCCGCAGCGGATGGCGACGTCAGGCGACTCGATGGCCGGCGTCGGCTGCCCCGATCGATCGGCCTGCGTGCCGGTCGAGGAGCGAGAGCATCATACCCCCCACCGCGTCGACGGTGAGGAGCCGCATGCAATCGTGGTGGCCGAGAGGACAAACGCGCTTCCCGCACGGGGAACAGGGGAGATCGAGACGCATCTCCTCGAGATTGGGGTGGTCTGACCATCCCAGGCGGATGTCCATCGGGCCATGGATGACGACGGTGGGGGTGTTGAAGGCGGCGGCGAAGTGCCGGGGGCCGCTGTCGGTGGAGACGACGACGGCGGCGCGGCGGATGAGGGCCTTGGCGAGGCCGAACGGGAGCGCCGGCTCATCGGCGAGGCTCGCCACCGATGGATGGGCCGCTCCGGCGACGATCCTTCTCGCCTCGTCGCGGTCGCCTGGGCCGCAGTGAATTACGACCCGAGCATCGGGATGCTTGTCGAGCAACAGGCGGGCCAGCGCCGCAAACTTCTCCGCTCCCCAGCTCTTCGCCGGGCCGAAGGCGCCGTTGTCGTTGAACACGGCAAGTGGGCCCGAGTGGACTCCGGGAAAGAGCCGGACGAGGACGGCGCTTGCGAGTTGCTCGTCGGCGGGGCTCGTTGCAAGCTCCGGCTTGAGCGAGCCGGCCGGCACGCCGATCCGTTCGGCGATCGCCATCGCGGAGCGGGTCGGCGATTGGATGTCGATCCGGCCGGCGCGGCGCGGCGGCGGGAGGACGTCGGTGAGGAGGAGGCGGCGCCAGTGACCGGCAAACCCGACGCGTCTCCGGGCCCCGGCCGCCCAGGCCAGGGCCGCTGTTGAGAGGGAGTTTGGCACCACGAGCGCCGTGTCGAAGCGGCGGGCGCGGAGGGCCTTGACGACGCCCGGAAACCGGACCGCCGGGCTCCGTCCGCGGCGATCGTAGGGGACGATGTCATCGAGCCAGCCGGTGCCATCAAGGATCTCGGCGAAGTGCGGCTTCACGACCCCCGTGATCCGGGCCCCCGTGCCGACATGGGCGCGGAGGGCGCGGAGCATCGGCGTCGTCATGACGAGATCGCCGACCCAGCGGGGGAGGATCACGAGGATGTTCATGGCCGGTACCCTACCCGGCGGCCCTGCCGCGGTTCAAAGCCAATTCAGCCGCGGGCCGTGAGGGCATCGCGGGGCGCAAGCCGGGCCACCGAACGAGTGGCGATGAGCCCCGCCAGGAGCGCCACTAGAAGCGTCAGGCCGCAGGTGAGGGCGATCCACGCCAACGGGACGGAGGCCCGGCCTCCGGCGATGTGGGCAGGGAGGGTGACGGCTCCAGCCAGGGCCCCGGCAGCCAACCCGAGGCCGACCATGAAGCAGGTCTCGAGGAGGACGATCGCCCGCAGGCGGGCGGGGGGAAAGCCAACCGCGCCGAGGAGGCCAAAGGTGCCGATCCGCTCGAGCACCCCCTGGACCTGCGCGGCGGCGACGCCGGCGGTGCCGAGGAGGAGGCCGAGCGTGCCGAGCGCTTGGAAGGCTGCCAGGAAGGTGTTTTGGACTGCCGACAAGCTCCGCAGCCGCTCGAGCGTCGGCTGGATGGTGACCCCGGCATCGACCCACGCGGCACTCGCCGCCCGATCGACGGCGGACAGCGGCTGATCGCCGGCGTCGATCAGCGCCATCGCAGCCCCCGAACGACTCGGGAAGACCGATTGGAAATCGGCTTCGGCCACGATCACCCAGCCCTGGAGAATCCCCGGCTCGAGGAGACCGACGATCTCGAAGGGAACCGGCGTCCCCTCGTCGTCGGGAAGCGTGAAGCGGGCGCCGACGCCACCGAGCTTGAGCGCCCAGCGGGCCGTGGCGTCGTCGAGGATGGCGGGAATCGGTCCGTCTCCAGTCCGCCCGAGGAGCTGCCAGGGATTAGCGGCGGAGGTGGAGGTGGAGGTGGAGGCGGAGGCGGAGGCGGAGGCAGAGGCAGAGGCAGAGGCAGAGGCAGAGGCAGAGGCAGAGGGAAGGGGAGCGTGGCCGGTGAACCGGAAGCCTCCCCGGGCGACGAACCGGGGGCCGACACCGAGGACGATCGGCCGGGCCGGGGCGTAGAGGTTGGTACAGCTGGCGTCGTCGCCGGCGCTTGCGCGGATCGGCTCGAGCGTCGCCCCGGCGAGCGTCTGCCGCGCGTCGTCGGAGAGCCCGAGCTCGGCGGCGACGTCCGCGTCGGCCGGGTTGACGGCGGTCGGGGCGGCGAAGGATGCGATCGAGGTCCAACCGCCGGTCGGCCCCGATCTTTCGCGCGGCCGGGGGGGGCTCGAGAGCGAAA
>CANGGC010000514.1 GCA_947453125.1 Planctomycetaceae bacterium
CGATGGAAAACGCCCGGCGCCACGCTCTCCCTGGTGCCCACCGTGACCGCCACCGTGGAGGTGTCGGGCTGCCAACGGGTGGCGACGAAGATGCCGTCGGCAGGGAGCCTGGCGAGTTGCACCAACTCCTCGAGAATCCGCTGGGGGGGCAGATCGCGAAGCATCGCCGACGGCAGTTGCCGACCGATCCGCACGACCGGATCATCGGGCTCCCATTCCTCCAGCAGCGCCTCCAGCCCGCGCCGGTGATGCCCGGCCGAGAGCGACGGCCCCTCGCCATCGAGGACACCGAGCGTCCGGGCGTGGAGATCGGCGAGGAGATCCGATTTCCAGTCCGTCCACACCCCCGGCCCGACCGCCGTGACGTCGGCGGCGGTGAGGAGCGTGAGCATCGCGAGCACTTCGGGCGACCCCACCTCACAGGCGAAGCGAACGACGAGCGCCGGGTCGCTGGAGTCGCGCCGGAAGGCGAGATGGGCCATGACGAGATGACGATGGACGAGGAAGGCGAGGATCTCCCCCTCTTCGGTGGAAAGACCGAGGCGGAATGCCACTCCCTCGGCGATCCTCCGGCCGACCTCGCTGTGATCCTCCTCGTACCCCTTCCCGAGATCGTGGATGAGCAGCGCGAGCAGGAGCAGACGCCTCCGCCCCAGATGCCTCCACAGGTTCGCCATCCATCCCTTCGCGGCGCCGTGGGCGACCGCTGCCTCGACCGCACGGATCGAATGCTCATCGACGGTGTACTTGTGGTAGTTGTTGAATTGGAGGAGATCCCGGGCGTGGGCGAACTCCGGGATGATCCGTTCCAGTAGTCCGATGTCGTGGAGCCGGCGGAGGGAGGCGCCGAGCCGCTCGGGCCGGTCGAACAGCGCCAGAAATCCCGCACAGACATCGGCGGGGAGCGCCGATGCGACCGTGCCCCCGCCATCGGCCGACGCCCCGACGGCAATCCGAATCGTATCCCAGGTGTCGCTGTCGATCGGCCAGCCATACGTCTGGGAGAGTTCGAGGAGGCGGAGGATCGCCGCCAGACTCGCAGCCACCTCGGCGCGGTGGGCCGGCAGGACGGCGACCGTCGTCGGCCCGACGAGGTAGCGATCGTCGACACGGTGACCGAGGATTCCGCTCACCCAGGAAACCCGCCGCGGCCGTCGGACCGCCCGGGCCTTGACGTTTTCCACGATCCGAACCACGTCGCGGGTATGTCGGAAATACTCCCGCATGAACACCTCGACCGGGAGGAGGCCCGGAGGGGGAGCCAGTCCCCTCGTCTCCGCGAGGCGCTGCTGCTCCTGACGCGTGAGATCGTCGGCCGCCCGGCCGGCGGCGAGATGGAGATCGATGCGGATGCCGGTGAGGTGGTCGAGCGCGGCATCGAGCGCCGCGACGTCGCGGGGGGCGAGCATGCCGGCCGCGACGAGCGCCGCGTCGTCGGTGGTGCCGTGGGCGACATACCCGAGCCAGTGGACGAGTTGGAGATCGCGGAGCCCCCCTGGCGATCGCTTCACGTTCGGCTCGAGCAACGCCGCCGACTCTCCATACCGGGCGGCCTCTTTCCCCCGTGCCTCGCAGAGCTTGGCTGCCATCCGCTCCGGCGCCCGACCGGCGAGCGCGGCCAGATCGCGGGAGAGCTTGTCGAACGGCTCCCCGGCGCCGGCGGGCCCATCGAGGAGGCGGGCTTCGATCAGCGTGCTGAACACCGTAGCGTCGGTCCGAGCCAAACGGGTCGCCTCCGACACCGTCCGCACGCTCTGCCCCACCTCCAACCCGATGTCAAAGAGATCCTGGAGGAGGCGACGCGCCGCGGCCGCCACGACCGAGTCGGCCGAGCCGGGATGGAGAAGCATCAGATCGATGTCGGAGAAGGGGGCCTGGCATCTCCGCCCGTAGCCCCCGTGGGCCACGAGGACGAGCCGGTCGACCACGCTCCCCTTCGGATCGGCCCCGGCACGGAGATCGTCGAGCACCGAACGCCAGACGTCGAGCACCAACCCGTCGGTGAGGTCGGAGGCGATCCGGGCGATCGATCTCGGCGGTGTGCCGGCCGCACGTTCCGCCACCAGCCTGAGGCGAAGGCCCGCAAGCGCCGCCCGCCCGCGGAGCACGGTGGGCGAGAATCCCCCGCCGCTCACCGGTACGTCGACCAGCCCTGCGCGGTCCTCTCCCGACCCCATCGGCGGGACGCTCACGGCCGACTCGGATGCCAGGGGTCGTCCGCGACCCGTTCCTGGTGGTTGGCGTGCCGGGCGAGGACGAAGAGAAGATCCCCGAGGCGGTTGAGGTATTCGATCGCGTTGACCGGGATCTGGGCGTCAGGAGTGGCGTTGAGTTTCACGATCCGCCGCTCGGCTCGACGGCAGACGGTGCGGGCGACATGCATCGCCGCGGCCAGCGGCGTCCCAGTGGGGAGGATGAAGTTCGCCAGCGGGGGAAGGACCGCCTCGTGCCGGTCGATTGCCTCCTCGAGGGTCTCGACGTGGGCCGCGGTGATCCGCTCGGCGGCATCCCCCGGCGTGGCGAGTTGGGCCCCGAGTTCGAACAAATCGCACTGGATCCGCCGCAGGAAGTCGTCGATCGCCCCGCTTCCGGGAAGGGTGCGGACGACGCCGAGGTGGCTGTTGAGTTCGTCCACGGTGCCGAAAGCCTCTATTCGGAGGTGGTCCTTCCGTACCCGGGGGCCTCCGAACAGGCCTGTTTCGCCGGCATCGCCGGTCTTCGTGTAGATCTTCATCGTCGTCCTCCCAAGGAGCGTGAATGGTTTTCCGAACGTATACTGTTGCCCATGAGAAAAACCTTCAACCGCAGCATTCTGCACCGGCTTCTAAACCGTTGTGCAGCCATCGTGGTGGCCGTTGCCAGCCCTCTGGCAGGCTCCTTTATCGCGCTTGCGGCCGAGGAGGCGCCACGACCGGCGGTGAACGCGTCTTCGGCTGGTTCGGCACTCGAGGCCGGCTATCTCTCGCCGCCGGTCAAGGTCACCGACGGGCTCACCAAAGCGGGGGAGGGATACTTCGCCCCGGACGGCCGCCACATCTGCTACCAGGGGGTGCCGGCCGGCTATCTTTTTTACCAGATCTACGTGCAGCCCTTCGACGCCGCCGCGCTGCGAC
>CANGGC010000515.1 GCA_947453125.1 Planctomycetaceae bacterium
CCCTTCACTTTCCCGGCTCCCCTTCACTTTCCCGGCTCCCCTTCTCCTTCCCGGCTCCCCTTCTCCTTCCCGGCTCCCCTTCGTGCCCGACGCCAGCCTCCTTCCCGAGCTCTCTCCGGCCACGCTCGCCCTGCTGGCGTTCGCGGCCGGCGGCGTGGGGATGTCGAAGAGCGGCCTGGCCGGCCTGGGGATGGTCCACATCGTGATTTTCGCAGCGGTATTCGGAGCCAGGGCCTCGACCGGCATCCTCCTGCCGCTTCTCGTCCTCGGCGACATCCTCGCCGTGATGTTCGTCGGGAAGGGGGTGCAGTGGCGGATGGTGGCCCGGCTGCTGCCGCCGTCGATCGCCGGGATCTTCCTCGGCTGGCTCCTCCTCGACCGCCTCGATGAAAGCGCGCTCAAGCCGGCGGTGGGGGGAATCATCCTCGGCCTCACCGCGCTCCAGGTGGCGCGTCTCTGGCGGCCGGCCTGGTTCGGACACTTTCCGCACGCGACATGGTTTGCCTGGCTGCTGGGGGGCTTCGCCGGGGTGACGACGATGCTGGCCAACGCCGCCGGGCCGGTGGTCGCGCTCTACCTTCTGGCGGTGGCACTCCCGAAGAACGTGCTCATCGCCACGGCCGCCTGGCTGTTCCTCGTCCTCAACATCCTCAAGTTGCCGTTCAGCTGGCAGTTGGGATTGATCACCCCCGACACGCTCCGCCTCAACCTCATCCTCGCTCCGATGGTGCTTGTCGGTTTGCTTGCCGGGAAGTGGATCGTGAAGCGGATTCCGCAGCGGCTCTTCGACACGTTCATCCTCCTCTTCACCGCGACCGCGGGCTTGAGGTTGATGGGGCTGTGGTGACGCCCCGTGGCGAGGTTCCGTTGCCCGCAGCCCCCGGTAGGGGATACGCTGCGGGGTGATTTGCCGAGCCCGTCGGCCTCGTCCGGCGAGCGACCGTTTCCAATCCCAGTCTCCGGGGTTCCACAAGTCATGCCACGCGCCATCGGGCCACACCGTTTCGCCGGGATCGCGATCCTCCTCTTCGCGATGCTCTCCTGCAGACAGGGAACTCAAGACGGCCTGCTCCGATCGGCGTCGGCGGCCGAAGCCGAAGCCACGTCGCTGCCGCTTGTCACCTATGCGGGCCAAAAACTCGACGGCCGGTTCGTGGCCGAGGGGGCAGGGGTGGGCGACTTCAATAAGGACGGCGTCCCCGACATCGCCGCGGGGCCGTGGTGGTTTGCCGGACCGTCCTTCGCCGAGCGTCACGAGATCTACGCACCGAAGCCGTTCGATCCCCGCGGTTACTCCGACAACTTCTTCTGCTGGGGCCACGACTTCAATGCCGACGGCTGGGACGACGTCCTCGTCTACGGCTTCCCCGGCCAGGATGCGTCGTGGTTCGAAAACCCCCAGGGGCGGGAGGGGCTATGGCCGCGCCACCGCGTCCTCGCGCAGGTCGACAACGAGTCACCGACCTTCGCCGACATCGACGGCGACGGCACGCCGGAGGTCGTCTGCTCGGTCGGTGGGTTCTTCGGGTATGCCCCGATCGGGAAGAACGATCCGACGAAGCCCTGGGTCTTCCACCGGATCTCGCGCGAGGTGGCCGGTGGCCGGTTCACGCACGGGATGGGCGTTGGTGATGTCGATGGCGACGGCAAGGTCGACATCCTCGAAAAGAACGGCTGGTGGCAGCAGCCCACGTCGCTCGAGAGCGAGCCGCTGTGGGCCTTCCACCCCTTCCCCTTCGCCGGCCCGGGTGGCGCCCAGATGCACGTCCGCGACGTCGATGGCGACGGTCTCAATGACGTGATCACGAGCCTCGCCGCCCATGGGTACGGCCTGGGGTGGTGGAAGCAGGTAACGGGCCCCGACGGCGGCCGGTCGTTCGACTACCGTCCGATCACCGGTGAGAAAGCCTCCGACAGCCCCTACCGCACCGTCTTCTCCCAGATCCACGCCATCGACGTCGCCGATATCGACGGCGACGGGCTCGACGACATCGTCACCGGCAAGCGCTTCTGGGCCCACGGCCCCGACGGTGATCCGGAGCCGTCGGCCCCGGCGGTCCTCTATTGGTTCCGCGGCACCCGCCCCGCTCCCGGCGAGGCGGAGTTCGTCCCGCAGCTCGTCGACGACAACTCCGGCGTCGGCGTCCAGGTGACCGCGGCCGATGCGACCGGCGACGGCCTCCCCGACATCATCGTTGCCAACAAGCAGGGGATCTTCGTCCACACGCAGTCGCGCGAGCAGGTGCCGGTCGCCCGCCACGAGGAGGCCCAGCCGCAGAAGCGCCGCCCAATGGCCGATGGCCTCGCGCCTGAGGAAGCGGCCAAGGCGATGTCGGCGCCCCCCGGCTTTTCCGTGAAGCTCCTCGCCGCCGAGCCTGACGTGCGTCAGCCGATCGCGATGTGCTTCGACGATCGCGGGCGGCTGTGGGTCGCCGAGGCCTATGCCTATCCGAAGCGCGTCGCGCCGGAGGAGGCTCGCGACCGGATCCTGATCTTCGAGGACACCGACGGCGACCATCGGCTCGATTCCCGCAAGGTCTTCAAAGAAGGCTTGAACCTCGTCAGCGGACTCGCGGTCGGCTTCGGCGGCGTGTGGGTCGGTGCGGCCCCCGACTTCCTCTTCATCCCCGACGCCGATGGCGACGACATCCCCGACGGCGAGCCGCAGGTGCTCCTCGACGGCTGGGGCTGGCAGGACACCCACGAAACCCTCAACGCCTTCATCTGGGGCCCCGACGGCTGGCTTTACGGCTGCCACGGCGTCTTCACCCACTCGAGCGTCGGCAAGCCGGGCACCCCGGCTGACGAGCGGACCAAGATCAATGCCGGCATCTGGCGCTACCACCCGGTCCGTCATGAGTTCGAGGTTTTTTCAGAAGGGACGAGCAATCCCTGGGGGGTCGATTTCAACGATCTCGGCCATGCCTTCCAGACCGCCTGCGTGATCCCCCACCTCTACCACGTCATTCAGGGGGCCCGTTACGAGCGCCAGGCCGGCCAGCACTTCAACCCCTGGACCTTCGACGACATCAAGACGATCGCCCGCCACCGTCACTGGACGGGGGGGCAGTGGAACAACGCCGACCGGGAGAAGTCGGACGCCATCGGCGG
>CANGGC010000516.1 GCA_947453125.1 Planctomycetaceae bacterium
CATGATGCAGCCGATCACGACCAGCGCCCCGGTGGCGATGCCGAACTCCTCGGCGCCGAGCATCGTGGCGATGGCGACGTCCTTGGCGGTGCGGATCATGCCGTCGGTCTGGACGGTGATCCGGCCGCGGAGATTGTTCATGACGAGCACCTGATGGGCCTCGGCGAGGCCGAGCTCCCACGGCAGGCCGCAGTGCATGATCGACGTCTGCGGACTGGCCCCGGTGCCGCCGTCATGGCCGGAGATGAGGACGACGTCGGCCTTCCCCTTCGAGACTCCCGCCGCCACCGTCCCCACGCCGACCTCCGCCACGAGCTTGACGCTGATCCGGGCGTGGTGGTTGGCGTTCTTGAGATCGTGGATCAGCTGGGCGAGATCCTCGATGGAGTAGATGTCGTGATGCGGCGGCGGCGAGATCAGCCCCACGCCCGGCGTCGAGTGGCGGATGCGGGCGATCTCCCGATCGACCTTGTGCCCGGGCAGCTGTCCTCCTTCGCCCGGCTTGGCCCCCTGGGCCATCTTGATCTGGAGTTCCTTGGCGTTGACGAGGTAGAGGCTCGTGACGCCGAAGCGGCCGCTGGCCACCTGCTTGATCTTCGAGTTCTTGCTGTCGCCCGATGGATCGAGCTGATAGCGGACCGGGTCCTCGCCCCCTTCGCCGGTGTTGCTCCAGCCGCCGAGCCGGTTCATGGCCACCGCAAGCGTCTCGTGGGCCTCCTTCGAGATCGATCCGTACGACATCGCCCCGGTGGCAAACCGCTTCACAATCTCCTTGGCCGGCTCGACCTCCTCGAGCGGCACCGGCGCCCCGTCGGTGCGGAAGTCGAGGAGCCCGCGGAGGGTGAGGAGCTTCGTCTGCTGATCGTCGATGAGCTTCTGATACTTGCGAAACTCCTCCGGACTGTTGATCTGCGTCGCCCGCTGGAGCGTGGCGACGACGTCCGGCGAGAGGACATGCGCCTCCCCCTTGCGCCGCCAGGCGTAGCGGCCGCCGACATCGAGCTCGAGGGCCTGGGCCACCTGATTGCGCGGCCAGGCGTGCTCGTGGCGGCGGAGCATCTCCGCGGCGATGCCGTCGAGGCCGATGCCGCCGATCCGGCTCGGCGTACGGGTGAAAAACTCATCGACGAGCCCCTGCTCGAGGCCAACCGCCTCGAAGATCTGGGCGCCGCGGTAGCTCTGCTGCGTGGAGATCCCCATTTTGCTCATCACCTTGAGCAGCCCCTTCGTCGCCGCCTTGACGAAGTTCTTGTGGAGCTTCTCTCTGGGGTGATCGGCGCTGACGATCCGCTCGGCCCGCATCTGGTCGAGCGTGGCGAAGGCGAGCCAGGGGTTGATCGCCCCGGCCCCGTAGCCGGTGAGGAGGGCGAAGTGATGGACCTCACGGGCCTCGGCCGTCTCGACGACGAGCCCGCAGCGCGTCCTCGTCCCCTCGCGGACGAGGTGGTGATGGACGCCGGCCGTTGCCAACAGCGCCGGCACGATCGCCATCTCCCGGCACGCACCGCGGTCGGAGAGGACGAGGATCGTGACGCCGTCGGCGATCGCCTTCGACGCCTCGGCACGCAGTTCATCGAGCCGGGCGCGGAGTCCGGCGACCCCGGAACCGGCCGGGTAGAGGAGCGTGAGGGTGCGGGAGACGAGGCCCGGCTTGGCCGCGGAGCCAACGAGGGCCTTGAGCCGGGCGCACTCGGCATTCGTGATCACCGGCGTCTCCAGGCGGAGGAGCCGGCACTGCTCGGGGGAGGTATCGAGGAGGTTCCCCTCGCAGCCGATCGTCGTGATCATCGAGGTGATGATCTCTTCGCGGATCGCGTCGAGCGGCGGATTGGTGACCTGCGCGAAGAGCTGCTTGAAGTAGTTGGCGAGGAGTTGCGGACGGTCGGAGAGGATCGCCAGCGGCGTGTCGTTGCCCATCGAGCCGATCGGCTCGGCGCCATCGGTCGCCATCGGCGCGAGAATCACTTTGAGATCCTCGAGCGTGAAGCCGTGGAGCCGCTGGAGCTCGAGGAGGCTCGAGCGTTCCCCGGCCACGCCGGCGGCATGCCAGGAATCGACCGCTCGGGGGGCGGTGCCACTGGCGGCGCTCATGTCGGACTGCTCGACCGCACGGGAAACGGTCACCTCGCCGACGTCGGCCGGGTCGGGCAGGGCATCGAGGCGGATCTGACGCGAGCTGATCCATTCTCGCCACGGCTGAGCGCCGGCAAGCTTCCGCTTGATCTCGTCATCCTCGACGATCCGCCCTTCCTTCGTGTCGACGAGGAACATCCTCCCGGGACGGAGCCGCCCCTTGCGGACGACGTCAGCAGCCGGGAGCTGCAAGACCCCGGCTTCGCTCGCCATCACGATCAGGCCGTCCTTCATCTGCCACCAGCGCCCCGGCCGCAGGCCGTTGCGGTCGAGCGTGGCGCCGATCCGGGTGCCGTCGGTGAAGGCCAGCGCCGCCGGGCCGTCCCACGGCTCCATGAGGCAGGCCTGAAATTCGTAATAGGCCTTGAGGTCGTCGGCCATCGTCTCGTGCCCGCTCCACGGCTCGGGAACGAGCATGCTCACCGCCTCCTCGATCGGACGGCCGCCGAGGACGAGAAGCTCGAGGACGTTGTCGAGGGTCGCCGAATCGCTCCCGCCAGCGCGGACCACCGGAAGGATCTTCTTCATGTCGGGCCCGTACACCGGATGGGCGAGCATGCTCTCGCGGGCGTGCATCCAGTTGATGTTGCCGCGGACGGTGTTGATCTCGCCGTTGTGGGCGAGGAACCGGAACGGATGGGCGAGATCCCAGGTGGGGAAGGTGTTGGTGCTGTAGCGCTGATGAACGAGCGCTAAGGCCGACACCATCCGGGGGTCGGAGAGGTCGGGGTAGAACTTGTCGACCTGATCGGCAAGCAAGAGCCCCTTGTAGACGATCGTCCGGGACGAGAGCGAGCAGATGTAGGCGAAGGTCTGCCCGGTGAGGCCGAGCTCGCCGAGCTCGATCTCGAAGCGCTTGCGGATCACGAACAGCTTCCATTCGAACTGGTCGCGGGGCGTCTTCTTCCCGCGGCCGACAAACGCCTGCCGAACCACCGGCTCGACCTCGCGGGCGGTGGCACCGATGGAGCGG
>CANGGC010000517.1 GCA_947453125.1 Planctomycetaceae bacterium
ATCTTCCCTATACCGACTTCCTCAGCAAGCAGATCGCCGGCGATCTCCTCCAGCCTGATGATCCTGCGCGGATCGATGCCGAAGCGCTCGTGGCAACCGGGTTCCTCGCGATCGCCGACTTCGTGCCGGGGGATGTCGACAAAGAACGGATGATCGCCGATTGCGTCAACGATCAGATCGACGTCGTCGGCCGCACGTTCCTCGGCCTCTCCCTCGCCTGCGCCCGCTGCCACGATCACAAGTTCGATCCTGTCTCCACCGACGATTACCACGCGCTGGCCGGGATTTTCTTGAGCACTCGCACGATTCCCGGGCCGGTGAAGGGAAACACGCCGCTGATCCGCGTGCCGCTCCTGCCAGCAGCGGAGATCGCGGGCATCGAGGCCCAAGCGGCCGCCGATCGGAAGCGGCTCGAGGAACTTGCCGGGCTGATGAGCGTCGCCCGCGATGCCGAGCATCGGCGGGCCCTCGAGGCGATCGTGGTGGCAGACTCGGCCCGCTATTGCCTGGCCGCCTGGGATCTCCACCATCCTTCTCCAACCAGCGATTCTGCGACGGCTGCCGCGATTGCCGCCACGCGGCAGCTCGACGAGGCGACGCTCACACGCTGGCTTGCCCTCCTCGACGCCGCGCCGCGGCCGCTTGCGGCGTTTGCGGCAGCCACCGAGCGAGTGGAGGCGGTGCGGCTTGTCGCTACCCTCGCCGAGCAGTTGGCTGCCGAAGGGGCCCGACGCGAAGCCCTGAGGACCGATCCGACCCGCGGTGCGAGCCGCGCCGACGAACTGTTCCGTTTTCGGGCCGATGATCCCGGCCTCGTCGTCGATCCGGCCGGCAAGATCGTCGCCTGGCCCGACCGGGACGGGCTGGCCGACGATGCACTTCCCCTCGCGGAGCACGCCGCGCCAACGCTTGCCACGACCGTCATCGGCGGTCGGGAGCGGCCAGTGGTGCGCTTCGATGGCGGCGCGATCCTCGCGGCCGGCAGGGAGGCTCCGGCGGTCGGGGCGCTGACAGTCCTCTTTCGCCCCGCTGCCGACGCCGCGCCGGGGCAGCGCCTCCTCGGCTGGGAGGATGCCGCCGTCGGGCAGCATGGCGTGGGGCTGATCGCCGAGAAGACGGGAGCCCTCCACGCCATCCTCCGCCGCGGTAGTGGCAATGGTGACATCGTCGTCGGCCCCGTCCCCGAGCCGGCGGGCTTTCAGCTCGTGACGCTCACCTGGGGCCCCGGTGGCACGAAGCTCTTCCGCAACGGTGAGCTGGCTGGTTCGAACGCTGGAGTCGAATCGGTGTCGTCCGCCTCCGACATCCGCGCCCTGCGGATCGGTGGGGCCGGATCGGGGACCGGGCCGTCGTTCCGCGGCGACTTGGCCGAGCTGCGCGTCGTTGCCGGCGCGCTCGACGAGGCGACTCGCGGCCAGATCGAAGCGGAGATTCGCGCTCGCTGGCTCGAGGAGCCCGCCGTCGCCGCGGAATCCACCGGTGCCGAGAGCTTCGAGTTGCTCACCGGATCGACAAGCCCATTTGCCCGCCCCGCCGCTGACCGGGATGCCTGGCTCGCGAGCGCCGCCCGGGAGCGGATCGACAGCCTCCGCGCCGAACACGATGCCTTGGCGAAAAAGCCCGCGGTGGAGATTCCCCGCGCGGTGGTCGTTCAGGATGGCGGCGTGCCCGAGACGCGGCACGCAGGCTTTCAGGATGCGGCGGTGTTCATCCGGGGGAATCCCGCCAACCGCGGCCATGTCGTGCCGCGCGGGTTTCCGCGGGTCCTCGTCGCTGGCGAGCCGACGCCGATCGGCGCCGGGAGTGGCCGGCGCGAGCTGGCCGCGTGGCTTTCGAGCCCGTCCCATCCGCTCACGGCGCGGGTCATGGTCAATCGGCTCTGGCAGCATCACTTCGGCGCCGGCATCGTCCCGGTCGAAGGAGGTTTCGGCCTCCGCGGTGAGCCGCCGAGCCATCCGGCGCTCCTCGATCAGCTCGCCAGCCGATTTATCGAATCGGGCTGGTCGGTGAAGGCGATGCACCGGCTGATGATGCGATCGAGCACCTACCGACAGGGGAGCAGGGCCGATGCCGCCACGCTTGCTGCCGATCCCGGCAATCGGCTCCTCGGCCGGATGCCGCGGCAGCGGCTCGAGGCCGAGGCGATTCGCGACGCGTGCCTCGCCGTCTCCGGCCGGCTCGAAACCACGGCGGGGGGCCCGGCCTTCACCGAGCTCATGACACCGCGGCGGAGCCTCTATCTGATGGCGACGCGGACCGGCGCGAAGACGACCGGCTTTGGCGCGCTCTTCGACGGCGCCGACTGCGGCGCGATCGTCGAGGCGCGGAAGGCCTCGACCGTCGCTCCGCAGGCCCTCTTCCTCCTCAATGACCCCTTCATCCTCGATTTGGCCGAAGCGCTCGCGGCGCGGATCTCCCTCGAGCGGCCGGAGGGGGATCTTCAGTCGCGGCTCGAACGGCTCCACTCGCTACTCTTTGGACGATTGCCGACCGATGAAGAGCGGACGCTCGCCGGTCAGTTCCTCGCCGAGTCGGGGAGCGATGGCTGGGCCCGGCTTTGCCATCTCCTTTTGTGCAGCAATGAGTTCATCCATGTCGACTGAACAGCCGATCGTGTCCACGCGCCGCGATCTCCTCCGCCAGGCTGGCCCAGGCTTTGGCGGCCTGGCGCTCGCGGCGCTGCTGCAGGAGAGGCGTGCCTTGGCCGCGACTGACGCGTCCAATCCGCTCGCGCCGCGGGCCCCCCATTTCACCCCGCGGGCCAAGCGGGTGATCTTCCTGTTCATGCCAGGGGGGCCGTCGCAGGTCGACACGTTCGATCCGAAGCCGCGATTGACGGCCGATGACGGCAAGCCGGCGCCGAAGGCCTACCTCGGCCAGCAGCGCACGCTCCTTGCTTCGCCCTGGAAGTTCGCCCGCCACGGTCAATCGGGGATCGACGTCAGCGAACTCTTTCCCCACACCGCCAGGCAGGTCGATCGCTTGTGCGTGATCCGTTCGATGGTCACCGACGACCCGAATCATCCGGGGGGCTGCCTCCTGATGAACACCGGCGAGCGGGTCCTCTCCCGACCGAGCCTGGGAAGCTGGGTGAC
>CANGGC010000518.1 GCA_947453125.1 Planctomycetaceae bacterium
CCCGATGGCGAATCTGGCAACGCTCACATGCCCCTCCTGCGATCATCGGTTCAAGGCGATGACCGGGGCGGGAAGGGAATGCGTCTGTCCATCGTGCCGCCAGCGACTCGTAGTGGAGGGAGATCAAGTACGCGCCGTCCAGGCCGCGAAACCAACTTCTTCACGCTCTCAGTCTTCGGCGGCACCGTTGCCCGCTGCTCAGCCCATGTCTTCTGTGGCAACCGATAGTCACCGGAGATCCACTCCAGCACCACCGCCTTTGCCTAATGAGCAACCGGTGCCGATTGGTCGTGTCCAACCGGTCTGGATGTGGCTGGCGGGAGCCGGGGTGCTGGGCGTCGTCGCATTGGCAGTCATGCTGCCTCGGAATCGGCGCAGCGTCGACGCAAAAGAGTCACCGTCGCTCCATCGACCGGTGGCCGTCGTACGAACGAATAGTCCCAGCGGCCCAGAGGCCGCGGAAGAAGGCGACGGGACGGACACCGAACATGGGCCGGCGCCAGATTCGACTCGTTCGGTGCCTGCCGATGGCGATCGATCCACGGATGACCCAATTCAAGCCTCGTTGGCATCGGTGGGACTAGTTCATTCACCCAGCGGAAATGGATCAGGGTTCATCGCTGCACCGAACTTGTTCGTGACCAACTTTCACGTCATCGAACGCGACCTCATGAGTGATCTTCGAGTCCGTTTTCCGGACAACGAAGAAGTCGAAGGCCGCGATTTTCCGTTGTCGATCGTGGTGGAGGATCCGAGGAATGACCTCGCCGTACTGGAGGTCGATTGCAACGTAAAACCACTCCGAGTCGCTCACCCTTACAGCCACACAAACGGACAGAAAGTGGTAGCGATCGGCAGCCCTGGGACTGGTGGCGGACCGATCCTACCGAACTTCACAACCGACGGCCGATTGGGTCCGCAGATCACCGGGCCAAACGGCGTAACGTTGTGGGCCCTCTCGATTGCTGTAAACCCAGGTAACTCGGGCGGCCCTGTCATCGATGCAACACGGGGGGAAGTTGTTGGCGTCGTAAGCGCAGCGATGACGAAGACTCAGTCCCAGGGAATCGCTGTACCCCATCCAGAACTTGTGCGAGTTCTTGAAGAGGCTCATAAGTCTTCCAAGTCCGGGCGGCAGCGAGCGGACGCTTTGCATCGACAGCGCTGGTGTTTCCGCCAGATCGCGGACCGAATTGACGATGCGGTGTTAGTGCTCCAGAAGGCCCGCGAAACCGCTGACTCGGGAGCCGATAAAACAGCCGCAGAAAGATTTAAGACCTTCCAGGAAGTGAAAAGTGCGTTAATCAATCTGGCCGACGAAGGTGCATCACTATCGGAGTCCACTGTTCAGCAAGAACTCGCCCGAATAAGTTCGGATGCCTACGGCGACCAAGAGGTCACTCGAGCACTGGTGTCGCTTGCATCTGCCCGAGACTCCCTGCTCTCTGAAGTCCGCAGATCTGTTTCCCGCGACCGAGTCCGAGGCTACATCGATGCATTCGAGCGGGAGTCGCGAAGAGCGAGAAACACCGTCGACGTTCTTGGAGAAAGACTACAGATCGACTTCGATTGGAGTGTTCCTCGATGATCACTCGATGCTGGCTTTGGAAATCGATTGCATGCACTACGGCACTTTCCTTGTTGGTGATGATCAATGGCTGCGAGCAACGGCAAAAAGCCAGTGATCTGGACGTAGATCTGCGTCGCCGCGCACCTGCGGAGAAGGTAGCGGCATCCCGCAGCGACGACCAAGAGGACTCGTCGGATGCGGCAACCGATCCCGATGTGGAACCTGAAGGCACAGGTCAACCGCCCGTCGGTTCGGAACCGCCGACCAACGCCGAATCCAAAGAGTCGGTCGCATCCGAGACGGGCACCGATCCTGACACAGGTCGTAGGGCAGCGGTGGCGGATAGCGACACTTCTCCTCAAAGTGACCGGCAGGAAGAAGCCACGCCTCCGGTGTTCCCCGGCGGGCAACCGCAGAAGCTAACTCCTACTGCTCAGGAGGCGGTGCGGAGCGCGAAGCGACGACTCGCAGTGGCTCGCTCCGCGTCCCGGAAGGGCGAGGGCGATGAGGCGGTGGAATCAGCCATACAGGCGTTCGAAATTGCCAGCGAGTACGCGGCCGAAAACGGCGAATGCGAGGAAGTAGCTAAGGAGGCCAGTCGTCTGATCGACTCCCTCGGGAGGCGGACGCCTTCCGCCCAGCCTGCCCGAACTGAGTTCCGCTGATCCCCACAGAATCCTCGTTTCCTGAAAGACGTTGTCATGTCGACTGCATCTCCCGGCGTGTCATTGGTCGCTGAGGTGACCTGCCCGAACTGCTGGCATCGATTCCCACCAGAGCAGGCCCTGATCATCGCTGGGCACGCCGATCTTTCGGGCGATCCTCGCCTCGAGAATCGCGGTGAGCGGCGTAGGTTTCTGCCCACGCGCTATCGCCCTGACGGCGCTGCGCTCGATGTCATGGAGACCGCCTGCCGTGATCTTGCCTGCCCGAACTGCCACCTCCTGGTGCCCCGCGTGCTCATCGAGCGTCGCTCCACGCTGTTTCTCTCCATTTTTGGTCGGCCGAGTGCCGGCAAATCCTATTTCCTTGCGGCGATGATGCGTCAGATGAAGAGGACACTGCCTCGCCTGTTCTCGCTGGGCGTCACCGAGCCCCATCCCCCTTCCAATCGCCTTGCCCAAGAATACGAGAACGCACTTTTCAATCATCCGAATCCCGACGCGATGTGCGACCTCCCCAAGACGCAGGAGGCCGGAGACCGGTGGTATCAGATTGTGAAGTTTGGCGAGGAACGCCGGCAATTTCCACGACCGATGTTCTTTCAGGTCGCGCCGCTTGCGGGACATCCGAATGGCGCACACGCAGCTCGCTTCGCCCGCACACTGTGCCTCTATGACAACGCCGGCGAGAGCTTTGAGCCAGGCAAAGACACTCCGAACAATCCAGTGACGCAGCACATGGCCCGCTCCTCGGGGCTATTTTTTGTTTTCGATCCTACGCAGGAGCCTCTTTTCTTGCGGGCGTGTGCCGGCAAGAGTTCGGATCCGCAAGTCGACGAGAACATGCGGGACCGC
>CANGGC010000519.1 GCA_947453125.1 Planctomycetaceae bacterium
GAGCCGGACGCAGACCCACGCCCTGGTTGCCCACACCTCGGCCGTCGAGGCCGTGGCCGCGCGGGATGCCGCGATCGGGACGGCCGCGGCGGCCAGTGCCGCGGCGATACAGGCCCGCGATACCCTCGCCCGCGAGGCCGCCGCAATCCGCGCCGAAGCGGCCCGCGATTCGACCGCCGTCCGCGCCGCGGCCGAAGCCGAGATCGCGGCTGTGCGGGCGGAGCTTTCGCGCGTGACGGCCTCCTGTGCCGACACGACGCGGCGGGTGCTCGATCAGGAAGTCTCCCGGACAACGGAGATCGCCCGGCAGCGCGACGAGATCGAAGCCCTCCTCGGCGAGCTTCACCGGGTGCATGTCCGTCTCGACGAGGCGACCGGCGTGGCGGCGCTCAAGCCGGGGAAGCGGACGATCGCCAAGGTGCGCCGCGAGGCCTCGCGGCTCGCCCGGCAGGCGCGGCGGATCGTCCGCGAGCAGGTGCTCGGTAGCGAACGGGGGAGTCGGTAACGATGAACGATTCGTGCGGAGGAACGGGTGACCGCATGGGAGCAGATCCGATGGCGGAACGCTTCGCTTCCCTCCGCTGCGCGATCCGACCGGGAACGCGTGGCATCGAAATCGGCCCGTGGCGCCATCCGGTGGCCGCGAAGCGAGACGGCCACGACACGCTCGTCGTCGATCGCTATGACCAAGCGGCGCTCCGGACGCGGGCCCGCGAGCAGGGGGTGAAGCCCGAGGAGATCGAGCGGATCGAGCCGGTCGATTTCGTCGGCGACGCGTCGCGCCTCCTCGAGCTCGTCCGCGGGCAGGGATTCGCAGGTCAGGTCGACTGGATCGTGAGCTGTCACAACTTCGAACATCTCCCCGACCCGATCCGCTTCCTCCGCGACTGCGAGGCGCTCCTCGCACCGGGCGGGGCGCTGGCGATGATCGTTCCCGACAAGCGCGCCTGTTTCGATCGCTTCCAACCGGCCGCCACCGCCGCCGGGATGATCGAGGCGGCGGAGGTGAGCCCCACACCGGCCTCGGAGGCATGGGCCGCGTTCCGGCAATCCTCGGCGACCACAACCCTCGACCGCGGCGGGGCGAAGGTCGTCGCCTGGGGGCTCGCCGAAAGCGACCCGGCGCAGATGCTGATGGGCGATCCTCGTCCTCCGTACGCGCGTCTGCAGCGCCAGCTCGCGCAGGGGCGCGATCCCGACTTCTGCGGGCACCGCTGGCGGTTCACGCCGGCGGTGTTTGAAGCGATCCTCTTCGATCTCCGCATCCTCGGCCTGATCGGCCTCGAGGTCGACGAAGTGATCCCCACGGTGCACGGGGAGTTCACGGTGAAGCTTCGGGCCGCGGCGCCGGGCGAGCTCTCCGTGGAGGAGATCCGCCGGCGGAGAACCGATCTCCGCATCAGGGCCGACGACGAGGCAGCGGTGGTGTCGCGGGCCTACCGGGCGCTCGAGGCAGAGCTGGCCGCGGCGCGAGCGGCGCTTGCGGGGGTCGCACGCGCGGCGTGAGGATTCAGTTCGTCGAGAGTGTCCACCCCCGACGCTCCGCTCGCAGCCGCGACATCGCTGTGTGCATTCCTCGGGCCTGCGGGAATCGGCTATAACGCCGAGCATTCGCCCCGTCGTGCCCCGAGGAAGATGCCGATGACGCAGACACATGAAGAACAAGTGCTCGTGGTGCCGCGGGCGGTGTTCGAGCGGGTGGGAGTGTTTCAGGGCTTCAGCGCCGACACCGCCGCCTACCTTCCCCACCTCCTCGATCCGCGCCACACCTGCTGGCAGCCGCGCGGGAAGGTCGAGGAGGATCCCTCCTTCAAGCAGCTCATTCCCTACTGTGTTCTCTCGTCGATCGGCGAGGATGGCACGCGGCGATTTCTCGCCTACACCCGCGGGAGTGGTCAGGGGGAGGCTCGGCTGCGGGCGAAGCGATCGGTGGGGATCGGTGGCCACATCTCCACGCTCGACGGCGGCGCGGGAGACGATGCCTCGTATGAAGCGGGGATGCGCCGCGAGCTCGACGAGGAGGTGGCGATCGGCGGCGCTTGGACGAGCCGCTGCGTCGGCCTCATCAACGACGATGCCACGCCGGTGGGGAGCGTCCATCTCGGCATCGTCCATATCATTGATCTCGAATCCCCCGAGGTGTCGTCGCGCGAGGCCGATCTCGTCGACTGTGGGTTTGCCACGCTCGCGGAGCTCCTGGCCGACCGCGATCGCTTCGAGACCTGGTCGCAGATCACCCTCGATGCCCTTCAGGCCGGCCGGCTCGCCTGACCGCGCGTCGGATGAAAGCAGCGTGCCGGTATGCCGACCTACCTCGACAACCACGCCACCACCTGCCTCGACCCGCGCGTCCTCGACGCGATGCTCCCCTGGCTCACGGAACGCTACGGCAATGCCGGCAGCGCTACCCATGCCATGGGTCGGGAGGCGCGTGACGCTGTCGATGCTTCGCGCGCCCGGATGGCGGCAGCGGTGGGAGCCGATCCGCGCGAGATCGTGTTCACTTCGGGGGCGACCGAGGCGATTAACCTCGCCCTCCAGGGGGCGGCCTCGCGGCACGGGATCCGGGACGGGCGGCCGGGAAGGATTCTGACGCTTGCCACCGAGCACCCCGCGGTGCTCGACACGCTCGACCATCTTGCCCGCCGGGGCTTTTCCATTGAGCGGCTGCCGGTCTGCCCGCAGTCGCGACCGGGGCTAGCCGGAAGGATCGATCCGGCGGCGATCGACGCAGCGTGGGGCGACGATACGTTTCTCCTCTCGGTGCTCCTGGCCAACAACGAGATCGGTGTGGTCCAAGATGCCCGCGCGATCGCCGGGGTGGTGCACGGTCGCGGCGGTCTCCTCCATCTCGACTGCAGCCAGGCGCTCGGCCGGATGCCGGTTGATGTCGACGCCCTCGGGGCTGATCTGGCGAGCTTTTCCGCGCACAAGTTTCATGGCCCGAAGGGAGTGGGAGCGCTGTGGCTGCGCCGCCGGGGGAGACCGGTGCGGATCGATCCGCTCGTCTTCGGGGGCGGGCAAGAGCGCGGTCTGCGGAGCGGCACTCACGATGTCGCGGGAATCGTCGGCATGGCGA
>CANGGC010000520.1 GCA_947453125.1 Planctomycetaceae bacterium
CGCCCTTGATCGGCGACGAGCTTCGAGGCCCGGCCATCCCCCCCGAGCTTGCCGAGGATGTCGGCCGAGTTGATGAGGTGGATGCTCTGCGCGAGATTCGCCTCCGACACCCGCTCGCATTCGCAGGCGCTGTCGCCGTTGGGGCGGCCGAAGACGGTGAGGAAGTAGTTGCCGAAGTTGGGGTCGGGCAGTTGAATCGAACGGGTGCCGGCGAGCGTGCCGCCGAAGGCGGTCTGTTTGCCGGTGAGCGTGTCGATGGCGTCGAGGTCCACCTCGGCGGTGAGGCGGCGCGGGTAGAAGCGGGAGAAGCTCTGCCGATCCTCGGCGTTGAACTCGTTCGGCTCAGCCGAGAGCTGATAGGTGTTCGACCGGCAGATCGTCCGCACGAGATGCTTGAGGTCGTAGCCATGCTGGACGAAGTCGGCGGCAAGGGCGTCGAGGAGGGCGGGATTCGTCGGCGGATTCGTGAGCCGCATGTCGTCTTCCGGCTCGACCAGCCCGCGCGAGAAGAAGTGCTTCCAGTAGCGGTTGACGATCGAGCGGGCAAAGAACGGATTGTCGCGGGTGGTCATCCAGTCGACGAGCGCCGTCCGCGGATCGACGTCGGCGGCGAGTTCGGCCGGCTTGCCACCGAGGACCGCTGCCTGATGGGTGGCCTTGGGGCCGGCAGCCTGCGACGGGCCGCGGTTGTGGAAGATCTGGTCTTCGCCCGGCTGGGCCCCCTTCTTCCGGCCGATCCGCGAGAAGAACGCGGAGAGTTGGTAGTAGTCGGCGGTGCTCCACTTCTCGAACGGGTGGTGATGGCAGCGGGCGCACTGGAGGCGCAGGCCGAGGAAGAGCTGGGAGAGATCCTCGACCTGCTGGTTGGTGTCGACCACCTGCCGGTACCAGATCGTGGCCGGGTTGCCGCCGGCCTCGCCCGAGGCGGTGACGATGTCGCGGACCAATTGGTCGTAGGGCTTGTTCTCGGCGAGGCTCGCGCGGATCCACTCATGGAAGGCATAGCTGCCGTGGCGGTGGAGGGCGTCGTCGGTCCGCTTGTTCCGCAGGATCGACGACCACTTGTTGGCAAAGGTGTCGGCATAGTCGGGGCTGTCGAGGAGCCGGTCGACGAGTTTGTCGCGCTTGTTGGGATCGGAGTCGGCGAGGAAGGAACGCGTTTCATCGAGGGAGGGGACGCGGCCGGCGATGTCGATCGTCGCTCGGCGGAGGAAGGTGGCGTCGTCGCACCGGCCCGACGGCGGGAGCGACAGCGCTACGAGGTTGTCGAGGACGTGGCCGTCGATGAAGTTTCGCGCGAAGGCATTGCGGGCCGGGATGCTATCCACCGGCGACTCCAGCGGCACCGTCGCCCGAAACACCGCCACCTGGCTCTGGTAACGGACCATGAGGGCGGCGACACCGCTCCGCGGCGGGCCGTTGCCCCGCTCGGCGGCCGAGACGAGGCCGGTCTTGTCGACGCTTGCCAGTTCCGGGGCGTTGACCTCGTACTGGGCCATCGGAGTCACATCCTCGCGCGATCCGTCGGAGAGGATCGCCATGACGCGAACCTGCTGCGACTGACCCGGGTGCATGACGCGGACGGTCGGAAAGACTTCGATCCCGACGACGGTCGGGGCATCCGGGTTGCCCGGCTGGGCCCCTTCGGCGATCCAGCGCGAGATCAGACGGTAGGAGGGGGAGCCGGTCTCGATGAGCTTGCCGCCGCCATGGGGGACAACCGCCGCCGCCTTGAGAAGGAGGAGACTTTCGTCGGGGGCGGTGGTGGAGATCCGCCGGCTGCGGGCCTCCTTGACGAGATGCTCGTGGTCCTCCGCCGGCTCAAAGCCGAGGAGGGAGAGCCGGAAGCCGTTTTGGCCGCCGCTCTTTCCGTGGCAGCCACCGCCATTACAACCGTATTTCGTGAACACCGGGACGACCCTGCCGAAGAACTCGACCGGCGGATCGTTCCCGAAACGCTCGACGACCAGCGGGACGCGGGTCTCGGGGAGGTCGGTGAGGCCCGGGACGGCGGAGACGCTGACGACAATCTCTCCCTGACCGTCGGCCGCCGGGATGACGACTCCCTCAGGGGTGACCTTGGCGAGGGAGTCCGGCTCGACCCGGTAAACCGCCTGTCGGGTGACGTCACGCTCAGGCTCCGTCCCCGCCTGGAAGGCGCTGACGACGAGTTGCCGCCGCCCCTCGGTGCCGATGAGATGCATCGGGCCTGACGGTTCGCCAGTGGAAACCTCGATCCGTGGGCCAGCCGCGGCCTCGGCAGCGTGGAGCGTGCCGACCGGCAGCGCGGCCGCAAGAACCGCGGCGCACGCCCGGGAGAGCAAGACGCCCCCAGCGCTGAGGCCAGATCCGAATGGGCGGAAACTCCGCAGGCACTTCTGGCGGACGATCGTCAGCACGGGCATATCCATGGCGCTCTCCACGGCGGCAAAACCCCTCACAAGACACTCAAAAGTATCCCCCAAACCTTCACCTGCCGCAAAGATGAGCCCAGAAAAGGCTGGCTGATTCGGCTGTAAAGTGTTTTTCTATAGGAGTTTAAGATCTTTCTTGGGCGGGGCCGTGAGGTGGGCCGTCGATCGTTCATAAGGGGGGAGTTGCGGCTGCTCCAGCCCCTCTGAGACGATCCCAACGTCCGGGCTGTGGACTGTCGACAGTCTGGCTGGGGAGGCGGCTGATGGGGGGGCGCCGGTCATCCGGCGGGTTGGCAGCGGCCGGCGCAGAATCCCCCTGTCCGTCCCCCGGTTGAGCTTCTAGGTTCTACGTCGAAACGGCCAAACAGCCGCTGAGCTGCCTGCCGACACATCCCCGCTCCCCGCCCGTTGAGCCCATGACCTCCTACAACCTCACCCATCTCCGTCAGCTCGAGGCCGAGAGCATCCACATCATCCGCGAGGTGGCCGCCGAGTTTGAAAACCCGGTCATGCTCTACTCGATCGGTAAGGACTCGGCGGTCATGATCCGCCTCGCGGAGAAGGCCTTCTTCCCGGCCAAGCCCCCCTTCCCGCTGATGCACGTCGACACGACGTGGAAGTTCCGCGACATGTACAAGCTCCGCGACGATTACGTCGCCAAGGAG
>CANGGC010000521.1 GCA_947453125.1 Planctomycetaceae bacterium
CGGAAGGTGTAAACGCTGTCGGTGCCGTTGCGGCGTTTGTTCCGCAGCACCGCCGACCACTTCGCGGCGAAGTTGTCGGCATAGTCGGGGCTCGCGATGAGCCGATCGACGAGTCGGTCGCGTTTGTCGGCCGAACTGTCGCCGAGAAAGGCGCGAACCTCATCAGCGGTGGGGAGCCTCCCCGCGATGTCGATCGTCGCCCGGCGGATGAAGGTGCCGTCGTCGCACACCGGCGACGGCGGAAGCCCGAGGCGGCGCAGCCGGTTCATCACGGCCGTGTCGACGAGATTGCGTTCCGGCGGCGTCGCCGCCACCGTCAGCCCCTGGGGAAGGAGCGCCCGGAAGAGGGCCACCTTCCCCTGAAATCGGACCATCACCGCCGCTTCCCCCGGCCGGCGTTTCGTCGTCACCAGCCCCGTTGAATCGACGGTGGCCAGCTCCGGCTGGTTCGACTCGAGCATCGCCAGCCGCGTCACGTCACGCTGGCTGCCATCGCTGTATTCGCCGATCACAGCCAGCTGCTGCCGACCGTCGAACGGCATCTCGCGCTGATCGGGGATGACGCGGATGCGTTCGATCACCGGGTCGTCGGCACTCCCGAACGGCACCCCCTGACGGATCCAGCGGACGAGGAGCTCGCGCTCGTGCGAATCCTCGGCCAGCCGTCTCCCTCCGCCGTGCGGAAGTTGGTTGGTCGGCTTCGTGATCAGCAGCGAGAACTCGGGATCGGCGGGGAAGATCCGCCGGCCGCGCGTCTCGTGGACGAGGAAGGCGTAATCCTCGGCCGGCTCGAAGCCGAGGAGCGAGAGGCGGAAGCCATTCTGCCCGTCCGATTTTCCGTGGCAGCCACCGGTGTTGCAGCCGAGCCGGGTGAAGATCGGGACGATCTCGTTGGTGAAACTGACCGGGAGTTCCTGAGCCGTCCGTTCCACACGCAACGGGAGCGCTGCTGAGGAATCCCCCAGCCGGGCGGTGATCGTGAGGTCGCCGTCGGCGAGCGGCTCGAGGAACCCGTCGGCACCGATCCGGGCGTGGCCGGCAGGGCTCACCTCCCAGGCGACCTCGCCCGTCACATCGTGCCGCTGCCCTGAGCTGTACGAGCCGGTGACGACAAGTTGCCGCCGGGCGCCCGCGCCAACAAGCACCGGCACGCCCCCCGGCTCGAACGCCAGCCCGACGCGGTCACCGCGCGGCCCGAGTCCGGATGCAAGTGCGACGGACGGGGCAGCGGGCGCGGCTGGCGGATCCGCCGCCAGGCCCGGAGTGACCGGAGCCAACCACAGGCAGACGATCACGATCCGATGAATGCCCCGGCATGTCGAACGCGGCATGGTGATTCCCTTTCTCCGTCTTCTCCACCGCTCATCGCGCCGACAGCGGTACGACGACGATTCGCACCGTCCCGTCTCCGCAGGCGACCACGATCCGGTCGTCGACGGTCCCCGGCAGCCCACCGGAATCTGCCCCCCCTACCGCCGCCCCCCAGCAGGCGTTGTTCCCGATCCGCCCCACCACGCTGTCATGGAGAAGCGTCCCGTCAGCGGGATTCCAGATCTTGAGCACACCGGCATACCCGTAGGAGAGCAGCCTTGTCCCCTGCCGATTGAAGGCCACGGCGTGGACGAAATCAGTATGCCCCCGCAACGACCGCTCGATCCCCCCGCCGAGAATGTCGTAAAGGTGGATCGACCGATCGGCCCCCCCCGCGGCGACGGTGCGCCCCGCAGGATGGACGGAGAGCGAGTATACCGCCTCGTCGGTAGCAGCCAGTTGCTTGAGGGCCCGCCCACCGGCGACATCCCACAGCCGGAGCGTGAGATCCCCCGAGGCCGAGACGATCATCGCTTCGTCCGGGGTCAGGGCCAGAGCCAGCACAGGCCCAGCGTGACCGGTCATCTGCGCCCGCTGCTGACCGGTGGCCGGATCCCACACCCGTACCGACTGATCATTCCCCCCCGACACCACCGTCCCGCCGTCGCGGCTGATCGCGACGGCGAGTACCGGGCTCCCGGCGTCGAATCGACGGAGTGCATCGAGGGCCGCAAGCCCCCACTCGCGGAGCGAGCCGTCGTCATGCAGGCACCACGCCCCGCGTCCCTCCGCATCGACAGCGAGGGCCCTGATGGTAGCCCCCGTCTCAATCGATTGATGCGGAACAAACTCCTTGCCGGGGGAGGCCGTGGCCGGGCTTGGCGGGGGACCAAAGACCTCGAGCGTTGGGCCACCGGCAGCGGTGGGCGCTGTCGCCGCCACGAGTTTGCGGCCATCACCACTCCAGCCGAGGACCGTAGGCGCCGAGCTCAGGGTCAATTGCTCGAGACGCTGCCATCCGTTCGAATCCCAGATCCCGATTCTCCCCGCGTTATCCCCCACGGCCAGCCGCTGTCCATCGGGGCGGGCCGCGAGCACGACCGGCAGGGCCAAGCCCGCGGCGATCTCGCGCGGAGGATTGTTGCCGGAAAGATCGGCCACCAGCGCGCTCCCGTCACCGCTCACGACCACCACCTGGCTGCCGGCGAAGGCCAGGGCCGTGATCGGCCCGGCGCCAATCCGGAGCGAACGGAGGGCGGTCCCCTTCACCTGACGCACGGTCCGGTCGGCCGACCCCGAAAGCACCGAGACGTTGTCGGCAAGCGATCGCACCCGGCCACGTCCGGCCGCATGGCCGGGAAAGGTCTGGAGGGGCGTATCGGTGGCGAGCGACCAGTGCTGGATCACCCCTGAGTCGGAGAGCGTCGCGAGCCTGCTACTGTCGGCAGAGACCGCCAGTGACACGAGTGGAACCGTGTCGCGAAGGATCCTCGGCTCGGTCTCCGTGCCGACAGGCCAGATCCACACACCCCCGTCCGCACACGCCGCCGCGATTGATGGGGGCTGCGGCACCCACGCCAATTCGCGGATCGGCACCTGCCCGGCGTCGAAGCCCGGCTCGCTCATCCCATCGGCCGTCCGCAGGGCAACGACACGCCCGTCCTCTCCCGCGGCGTACAGCTTCGTGCCATCGGGGGAGAGCATGACCGCGGTGACCGCGGCTGGCGCGGCGATCAATGTCCGCACCCAACAGCGCGCTTTGAG
>CANGGC010000522.1 GCA_947453125.1 Planctomycetaceae bacterium
GCCCAACGGTAGATTTGGACAAAGGCCATAGTGAGCTTCTTTCCTGATCTCAAGACAATCGCAACGACATAGGCTGGGCTGGGTCACACACAGCACGGTGCAGCCGGCCAGGACGAACAACCCACTGCCCACCCGACGCGGAGTGCGTTCGGGCGGCAAGCATCACGGAGAATTACGGAGACTCACGACGCCGACTCACCGGATTCGATGTTCTCTGGGCTGACCTGATCGCCGCTGGCTCGTACCGCCCCCTCGTGCACAAGCGTCTCCAGAACAGTCAGCGCCGCATTGTAATCGGGCTCACACGTCACCTCTTCCGGTACATCTGCGTAGCGGAGGATCCCGGCCGCATCGATGACGAAAACGGCTCGCGCAAGCACTGCCGAATCCTCGAGGAGGACTCCGTAGGCACGGCCGAAGTTTCTGTCGAAGTAGTCGCTGGCGCCCACGGTGGCGATGAGTTCCTCGTTGCGAAAGGCACGGTTGATCGTGGACGGCAGATCGGACGAAATCTGCACACCGAGAACCGCCTCTCCAAAAGCCCGGAGCCGATTGTCAAAAACCTTTGCCTGTAGGCGACTGATCGGAGTGTCAAACGATGCGAAAACGCTGAGCAGGAGAGGCACGCCGTTGCCGAGAAAGTCGGACAGCTTGATCTCCACGCGTGTGGCATTGAGCCAAGAATGCAGGCGGAAATCGGGGGCTGGAGAGCCGACTTGAGGAATCACGCCGGACAGGGCGTAGGGCTCGCCGCGAAACGTAATGAAGGCCCGCTGTCTTCGGGAGGCCGTTGCAGAAGCGGGAGTCGAAGAGTCGCTGTTGCTGTTGCTGTCCGTCATCTCATAACCTCGCAGGGCGGGCCCAGACGCCCAGTCACACTTCCTCTCGAACGCCTTCCTGAAGAACGAGGCAGGCAACCCGCGGTGGCGGGGCTCAGCCGATCGACACGCGCCTGACGCTGACCGATTCCACGGCATAGCTAAAACTGTACGCCTGAATCACATGATCGATCCACAAATGCCCCATATCCAAGGGCATTTCACCCGTGCCATAGTTCGGGTCGAAAAACATGATCCAGCGCTGGTCAGAAGAGAATCGGACTCCAACGGCGTGCCCGGTTGAGGCCGCGTCATTGAAATAATCGCGGAAGCTAAGGGCCAACATCCAACCGCTTTGCGAGTCGGACGCCACACTGGCGATGCGGTCGATTTTCAGATAATTGAGGACCTCACTCCCCACCGACCGGGGAACCGTCGCGTCGCCTGGAGCGCGAACGCAATAACATCTCCGTTCCTGCGGCTCAATCGGAAACTTGCGATCACTATGGTACATCATGCCATCGAATCGCGGATTGAAACGCTGGGCGGCATGGCCCTTTCTGGCGACATAGCCCCCCTGGTAAGCATTCGGCATCGTTGCATCGACGAGCCCCATGGGACCAGCGACACCATAAGCTTCCCTGATGTGTGACGTGTAATCCTTGCTTAACTGATCTTCTTGCAAGGCCCGGATCGCGTCCATCTTCTTGGCGATCTTTGCGCCCGCATAATTATACTTCCCATTGAAGCCTCTTCTGAGCCAGTCAAGAACAAACGCCCAACAGGCTCCTTCATGTCCATCTGGCAACCAATCCCCCTGCGACAGTTTATGAACATATGGAACGGGCGCTAGGTCACGAACAATTCTAGCGATGCCTTGAACCTGTTTCTTCAGGGTCCTCTCGCCGCTATACCCGAGGCGCACGAGCGAACCGTATCCCTTGAAGGCGTACTGAATGTTCTGAATCTTCCTCATACAACGATCCTGATCCATCAACCGGTTTCGTTCTCGGTTGGCGGCCTCGAAGACGTCCATCACGTGACGATGAACCGCCGGACTCGTCAGCGAATCTGCCTTGCTCCGTTCCCACCACGTCCTGAGGCCCGACTCCTGAATTGCAAAGTCACCGGTTTGCTGGTTGATGAACAGCTTCGTGCCCAACATCGATCGGATGTTGCCGGCCGCTGCGAACCGGCCGAGCACCTCGAGCTTGGCGTCGTTACTTTGCCCGCCCCCTCGCACTCCTGCAGCGAGGACGTTGACTATAGGATATTCAATCGGCACGTTCATCTCCTTGGCCGGAATGGCTGGCTGGGTCTGGGTCACCCTCGTGACTGGCTTCACACCAATTTTGCGAGTGCCGCGATGGCGGCAGCGTAGTCGGGTTCGGTCGTGATCTCATCGACGACCTGCTCGTATCGCACGAAACATTCCTGGTCGAGGACGAAGACGGCACGCGTCAGAATGCGCGGCTCCTCAATGCGGACACCGTACGCCTCGCCGAAGGTTCCATAGTAGTCGCTTCCCCCCTCGAGGCAGCGGAGATGCTCGGCCTCACGAAACCGGTTGAGCGTGAAGGGCAAATCCGAACTCACAAGCAACGCGGTCACCCTCCCGGAAAATTCCTGCAGCAAGGTGTCGAACGTTTTGGCCTGAAGGCTTCCTACGGGGGTGTCCACCGAGGTGATGATGCTCAACAGCACCGGCTTGCCGGCGTCGAGTAGAGTTTGCCGATCGATGACGCGTTGTACCCCGGCCTCGAATTGGACGAGCATGAAATCCGGCGCCGGCGATCCGACGGGCAGTGGCGACCCGCTCAACGCGTAGGGGTCGCCGTGAAACGTGATGTAGCCAGGGTGGGGCATGGGGCTGTTTCCAGAGCGAATGAATCGTGACGCGCACACCTTGAGCCACTGAGGATAGCGTGTTCCGGGAATATGTCCGAAGTTTCGCGTACTGACCGACGGCTTCTACCGCCTTTTGGTCGCGAGCGGGCATCGAACCATGCTGCCGGCTATGCCACAGTGAACACCGCATCGCCGCGATCGCGCCGCGGACCGCCGCCGAGCCAGGTCGTCCAGCCGAGCCGCGATCCCGATAGAGAGCCCGAAGGTTCGTCGCCGCCGAGCTGGCAGGGAGGGACCGATTGCCCTGCCAACACCAACCGCACACGGATCTCGAACTGCGGGCCGGCATAGAGCCGCAGCAGATCGTCGAGCGCCGCGAGCCGCGCCGTGCCTGGCAGCCGCGA
>CANGGC010000523.1 GCA_947453125.1 Planctomycetaceae bacterium
CGATGGGCTTCCAGGGCTTCAACCTCTCGATGCCCCACAAGGTGACGGTGATCCCGCTCCTCGACGGGCTGGGGGATTCCGCCCGCGTCATCGGGGCCGTGAATTGCGTTGTCCGCAGGGGGAATCGCCTCATCGGTGAAAACACCGACGGCAAGGGCTTTTTGGAGAGCCTAACCGAGGTCGTGCCACCTGCCGGCAAGGAGATCGTTCTCTTCGGAGCCGGCGGCGCGGCCCGCGCCGTCGCCGTGGAGCTCGCCCTCGCCGGTGCCAAAAAAATCACAATCGTCAACCGCTCGCGGGCCCGGGGCGAGGAGCTTGTCGGCGTGCTCCGCGGGCAGACCTCTGCCGCCGCCGAGTTTGTCGAGTGGACGGGCGATTACGTTCTCCCAGAGACGGCCGACGTCGTCATCAACGGCACCTCGATCGGGCTCTATGACGGCGCTGCCCGGGTGCCGGTGGCGCTTCATTCCCTCCGCCCAGGCCTTGTCGCTGCCGACGTCGTCTTCAGCCCTCCCGACACGGCGTTTCTCCGCGAGGCGAAAGAGCGGGGCTGCACCTGCATCGACGGCCTCGGGATGCTCGTCAACCAGGGGGTGATCGGCGTCCGGCACTGGACCGGGGTCTCCCCCGATGTGCCGGCGATGCGACAGGCCCTCGCTGAAGCGCTCGGCGTGTCGATCGCCTGACCTCTTTCTTTCTGTTCTCCCGCAGGAGTCTTCCCCGATGTCGCTTCGCGCGTTTGCCTGGATCTTCTCGATCCTCTGCCTGGCGGCCACGATCCCCGCCGCCGCCGCCGAGCCGGCGAAGGTGGAAACGATCGACTCCCAGCCGTCGTGGATTCTCGAGAGCCCGCAGGTGCGCCTCGCGGTGACGAAAGTCGGCGGGCAGATGGCGCCGGTGACGTTCCTGCGGGATTCGGGGAAGCCGGTCCAGCCGTATCACGTCAGCCCGTGGCAGAACGAGGGCTTGAAGGATCTGCCGGCGCCGGTGCTCACGGCCCTGCGCGGGGATTGGTTCTGCCTCCCCTTCGGTGGCAACGGGGATGAGTTCCGCTATGAAAAGCATCCGCCGCACGGTGAGGTGGCAGGAGCGGAATGGACCTACGTCGACACCAAGCACGACGGCGGCCGGCACACGCTCGTCCTCGCCTTCGAGCCACAGGCCCGCAAGGGGAAGATCGTCAAGGAGCTCTCGCTCGTCGACGGCCACAACGCCGTCTATTCGCGGCACATCGTCACCGGCTTCGCCGGCCCCGCCCCCTGCGGCCATCATGCCACGCTCGCCATGCCCGATGAGCCGGGCGTCTTTCGGGTGTCGACGAGCCCGATCGATTTCGGGATGACCAATCCCTCGCGGTTCAGCGACCCAGCGAAGCGGGAATACCAAGCGCTTGCGATCGCCGCCCCGTTCACCGATCTGGCCCATGTGCCACTCCTGGAGAAGGGAACCGGCGATGCCGATCTCACGCGCCTCCCTGCTCGGCAGGGCTATGCCGATCTCGTCCAGGTGGTGAACAAGCAGGATCTGCAGATGGTTGGCAAGCAGGAGGCGACCGCCTGGACCTGCGCCACGCGCACCGACGAGGGCTGGCTGTGGTATGCCCTCAAGGATCCGCGGGTGCTGCGGTCGACGCTGTTGTGGATCGAGAACCATGGTCGTCACGGCAGCCCGTGGAATGGCCGCAACAACTGCCTCGGCCTCGAGGATGTGACGAGCTTCTTTGCCGATGGCCTCGCTGCCTCGGCGGGCCAAAACCTCCTCACCCGCCGTGGCGTACGGACGGCGATCGAGTTTTCTGCCGACAAGCCGACGGTGATCCGCTACATCCAGGGGGTTTCGCGCGTGCCGGAAGGCTTTGGCAAGGTGGTGGCGGCCGAGTACGCCCCCGGCAACGTGACCTTCGTCGCCGAGGGTGGGCAGAAGGTGACCGTCCCGGTGCGGCACGAGTTCCTTTTCCAAGCCGGGTTTTGAGGGATGCGGCCGTCACGGTCAGCAGGCTGTGGATCAAGTGCCGCGCCGCTGGATGCGACGAAGTGGACGAACGCCAGGGATGGCTTCGTCCACGGACGCTCAGGGGCGATCGAGGAGGGCCGCTTCGAGCTTCTCGGCGACGCCAAGAGGTTCCGCCCAGTGCCGTAGGTAGCCTTCGTCGAGCGCCGGTTGCGCGAGCATGACATCCTCAATGTCGGCGAGATCGCGGGTGCGACCGGCGATCAGCTTGAGGAGCACGAGATCTTCCGGGCTCACGAAGGCGATCGGCCGGCCGCGGAAATCGTGGATCCGTCGACGACGGATGACCTCCTCCTGGTACTCCGACTCGGCCAGGAAGATGTCGATGTCGATGCCATGGCCTTCAACGAGCAGGCGGAACTTCACCAGCGGCATGTCGGCGACAGAATCGACCCATCCGCCACGGAAAGGCTCGGGGACTGTGAATCCGCGTTCTTCGGCCTCGTCGTAAAGTTGAGGCAGTCGGTTCCGGTCGATCGCGATCGTGAAATCGATGTCGTAGGTGGGGCGCGGGAGTCCGTAGAGTCGAACGGCCCATCCCCCCATGATGCAGTAGGGGATTCCGAACTGCTCAAACAGATCGGCAAACTCGCCGATGGTGTCCACGAGATCGCTCACGGCCTCTCCCTTGTGCGGGAGATGGCCCTCCGGATCGCCTCATTGCGGAGGTCGTTTTCCCGGCGGAGCAATTCGAAACGACGCGCGACAACCGAGGGAGTCCCTTCGAGAAGCGCAGGGAGGTTGTCCTGCGTCATTTTAAGCGCGATCGCCAGCCGTTCCCCGGGGGTCATGCGGCGGTAGGCGTCGAGGGTTTCCTGGCTGAGCATGGGGAAATTGTACTCACCGCCGCCTGAGCCGGTCGAGGAGCACCGCGGCGAGGATCACGCCGCCGAGAACGACCCGCTGCGTGTAACTCTCGATGCCGACGAGGTTCATGCCGTTTTGGATCACGGCGATGATCAGCGCCCCGACGAGCGTCCCGATCATGCTCCCCTCGCCGCCGGCGAGGCTCGTCCCCCCGACGACCACCGCGGCGATCACGTACAGC
>CANGGC010000524.1 GCA_947453125.1 Planctomycetaceae bacterium
CGAAGAACACGCCGCCGATGTTGCCGAAGCCACCGACGCCCGTGCCGGTGAACCCGGTGAACCCGGTGCCGCCGAAGAAGCCACCGCGGCGCTGGAGCTGCTGCGGCGTGCCGGCCCCAAAGGCCACCTGGAGGAAGAATCCCTGCCGGTAAAACTGGAGCGTGCGGAGGTTCGCCAGGAGCGCCCGCTCGACGATCGTCAAAGGCTCGAGCGCCACCGACCTGCCGGCGCGTTGGAGGAGCGGCTGGACGAAGTTGAAGTTCACCAGCGACACATTCGTGTATTTGTCCGGCCCGGCAAACTGCCACATGATCGAATTGACGACGCCGACGACCATCGTTCCGGCGCTGGCGAAGTACCGTCGTGCGGTGACGCCGGTGCGCGTCGCCCAGGCCGTCGAGGCTCCGGCGGCATTGAGTGGGCCGCGGTTGGAGTAGGTCGTGGTGTTGGTGCCGGGGTAGGCGCCGCCGCTGAGCAACTGGACATCGAACCGGAAGCGCTCCGTGCTCACGTCGAGAGCCGAGAGGTAGAGCGTCTCGAGTTGATCCTGCCAATCAAGCGAGTTGAGATAGGCCAGACGGATCGCCGACTCGAGCGTCAGCTTGATCGCCCCACCGTCGGTGATCTCCACCACCTCGGCGATCCGCGCCCGCCACTCGGGGTTGTCGAGCGTTGTCCGGTCACCGTTGTTGTGCCACTGCTGCCAGCCCTTCTTCCCGTCGACACAGTGCATGTAGCGATGTGACGTCGGATCGTCGGGGGGCATCGGCGGGAAGATCTGGTTGTAAACGTCGTAGAACCGGCTCCGCTCGTCCTGCCGGACGTTGTAGTTGACCGGCACGGCCCAGCGCGGATCGCACGACTTCTCCGCCAGGAGGGTGCTCACTTCCCGGTCGGCCTGCGTGTAATAGCGGCCGCGCGTGCAGCCTGCGGCCCCGCCGGCGAGGATCGCCAGGGCGAGAGCGAAGCGGAGGATCGGGAGTCTTGCAGGGCTGTTCGCCATGACCGGTGAATCCAGGCCCCCCTGGTTCGCGGCCGTCAACGGCATCCGGGGGGCAACCAAACCGCCTCCCCGGGGCATCGGGGAGATCATCGGCCCCGCCGACCATCCGACTTGAACGGTTCTGCCGACTGGCAACTCTGCGTCGATTTTTCCGACCGGGCTGAAAAGTTCGCTCAGGCGGCAGGGACGACCCGACCGATACCATTTCCCAGGGAGTGTCGTGCCCCCTGGCCCAGGCGTGCCACCTGTGGGCCCACCTGGGCCAAGATCGTCACGTCATCCCACCGGTTGCCCGGTGGGTCGTTGGTGGAATCCGAGGCGATATGAGCCAAGCCAACCGCCCTCGACCCCCGCTGTCCTTTCGGCGCCTGCTCGCCTGCACGGTCGTGGCGCTCCTCGCGTTCCCAGCCCCGGCGGCCCAGCCCGCCGCCACACCGACGCCGGCATCGTCGGCTCCGGCGTCGCCTGACGGCGAACGGCTCACCGACGAGGGTGCGGCACCGGTGCGTCAGCCGGAGGCTCGCAATCCGCTCGGTTATCCCGAATCGATCGGCGACGGTCCGTCGGTGCTCCCGGCCTTCCCCCGCCGCGTCGACGACCTCCAGCAGGTGCCCGGCGGCCTCGACCCCAACCGGGCCCCAGAGCATGCCGAGGATCCCGACGGACTCCTCGCCTGGTTTCAGGAGCCGTTTCCCGCCTCCCCCTGTGACCGCAATCTCCTCGATCCCGCCTGGATGGGCCCCGGCGAATATGCCTACCACAAGTCGGGCCGTCGCTGTTGGTGCTCGCGCGACCACACGCGCATGTTTCGCATGAACTACATGGGAAGGCTGTGGCTGGCGCCGGAGCTGCTCCTCTGGTCAACCTCCGGAAACTCACTTCCGGCGCTCGTGACGTCGAGCCCCGCCGGCACCCCGGCCGCCCAGGCGGGCGTCATCGGCCAGCCCGGCACGACGATCCTCTCGGGCAACGACTGGGCCCCCGGCACCTTCCGACCGGGCGGACGGATCACCGTCGGCTACTGGCTCGATCCGACGCAGCACGACGGGATCGATGCGCAGTATTTCCAGCTCGCCGACGCCACGTCGACCGGCACCTTCACCAATCAGGGTGGAGCGGTGCTCCTCGCGCGCCCCTACGTCGATGCCACGACCGGCCAGCAGGCCTCGGTGCTCCTCCCGCCGCCGAACACGCTCCCGGCCGATCCCGCCCTCCTCTCCCGCGCGATCACGGCGACGCAGGACACCTCATGGCAGGGGTTCGATCTCCTCTACAGGCGCTCGCTGAGCTGCGATCTTCTCCACCGCCGCTGGCTCGTCGGCGGCTATCGCTTCCTCCAGCTCAACGACAATCTCTCCGTCGTCGATCAGTCGACCGTCTCAACCGGGAGCCCCGGCGGCTTCCCATCGACCTCGATCTTGGCGACCGACCTGTTCAGCGCCCGGACGCAGTTCCACGGCGGCGAGTTGGGGCTGATCGAGAAATGGTGGCACGAGCGCTGGGGCTTCCAGCTCCTCGGGAAGATGGCCCTCGGTGGGAGCTTCTACGACACCGACATCGGCGGGATGACGACGACGACGGTCACCCCGGCGGCCAGCGGCATTCCGACCGCCACGTCGACCGCCGGCAGCGTCCTCTCCCAGCCGACAAACATCGGCAACTATGGCTCGTCGTCGTTCGCGGCCGTCGGCGAGCTCGGGGCCACGGTCGACTGGGCGATCTGGTCGCAGTGCCGTCTGTCGGTCGGGTACACGTTCCTGTGGTGGTCGCAGGTGGCCCGCGCCGCCTCGCAGGTCGATCCGTCGGTCAACCCGACGCAGTTCCCCCCCGGCACGCTTTCCGGCGCGGCAGCCCCCGCCTATCACCTCCGCACGACCGACTTCTGGGGGCAGGGGTTGAATCTGGGATTTGAATACCAGTTTTGACGCCGGGGCCGACCCGCTACTGAACGCGGACCCAGTTGATCGTCTTCGAGAAGACGCCACTGCCGGCGACCATGTCGAGCCCGGCCGGGGTCATGCGGACCGTCATCGGCATGAACTTCCCCTGCTTGA
>CANGGC010000525.1 GCA_947453125.1 Planctomycetaceae bacterium
GTCTGGTGAGTGGTCTCGATTTGGCTCGTTGTGACTCGGTTTGAATGGATTTCGCCGGTGGGAGCTTAGATCGCTGAGGCCCTTGGGAAGCGTCCCGCACGCACTTCGGCCTCTTTTCCCGGGTGTTCGTGCCGACAGTGCCCAAAGAGGATTCGCCGACCTTGAAAACCGGCAACGGCGAAAGTCGTTCGTGGGTTCAAATCCCACCCCATCCGTTTTGGTTTCAGCGGACAATCGCTGCGGGCGCCCTGTGCAGGCGGTCCGGATCGCTGGTCTGAACACCGGTGGTTGAAGCGGGCTGCGATCAGCGAGATTCGTCCGACCAGACCGGGCAACCAGCGGATCTCGTGAGGCTGAGGCCTACTCTTTCGTGCTCCCGTTGCCCAGGTTCTTCCCGGTCGGGTTTCGGTCCGAGGTTGTCCGCAGCAGCGGGTTTGCGATCCGCGGCGGCGGCATGTACCGCCGGCAGCGGGAGAACATGTCCAGCGGATTGTCGAGCACCACCCGCTCGATCAGCTCCTCGGTATGCCCGCGGGCCCGCATCGCCACGATGAAATCGGGCACCGCGGCCGGCCGAGACGGGCCCCAGTCGCCGGCGGAGTTGACCAGCAGCCGCTCCGCTCCGTAGCGCTCCACCAGGTCGCAGGCCCGCTCCGGCGAGCACTTCGTCACCGGGTAGAGCGTCATGCCGGCCCAGTAGCCGGCGTCGAGCGCGGGGCGGATCGTGTGCTCTTCGACATGATCGATCACGACCCGGCCGCGATCGAGCGCGGGAAAGTCGGCAAGCATGTCGAGGATCATCCGCGTGCCGCGAAGCTTGTCGGCGAGGTGCGGCGTGTGGATGAGGATCGTCTCGTCGTGCCGCACGGCCAGTTCGACCTGCTCGAGGAACACGGTCGCCTCGTTCCGCGTGTTCTTGTTGAGGCCGATCTCGCCGATGCCGAGCACGTTGGACTCGGAAAGGAACTCAGGGATCGCCGCGATCACCTCGCGGGCGAGCTTCACGTCCTCGGCCTCCTTGGCGTTGATGCACAGCCAGGAATAGTGGGCGATTCCGTAGCCGGCGGCCCGCCGCGGCTCCACCTCGGTGATCTGCCGGAAGTAGTCACGGAAGCCGTCGGCGCTCCGCCGGTCGAAGCCAGCCCAGAAGGCCGGCTCGCTGACGGCCACGCAACCCATCCGCGCGAGGGCCTCGTAGTCGTCGGTGACCCGCGAGACCATGTGGATGTGGGGATCGACGTAGTTCATGGGGCAACTCCTAGCGTCCGCAACATCCGGGCGATCCGGAAAGCTCCGGCCCGCCGGTTCGCCGCCACGCCGGGTCGTAGGCGTCGGAGAACAGTTCCTGCACCGCCTCGACGCGGCCGGGCCCTGCAGCCAGCCGCGCCACGGCCTCCGCGAGCAGACGCCAGCGGCGATCCGCATCCAGATCGACCGACTCCTCCGCCGCATGCCGCTCCACGCGGTCGAACGCCGCCGAGAGTTCCACGACGAGGCTGCGGATGGCGAGAAATCGCTGATCGGAGAGAGCGCGGTTCATGGACGGCTTCGCTGGTGCAGATGTATGGTCGGCCGAAGACGCCCACATCATACCGGGCCGGCGGGGGTTTCGCGCGTCCCCCCGCCACCCCGGCCCCGAAGGAGTTTCACCGCCCTTGAAAACCGGTAGCGGCGAAGGACGCCGCTCCGGCAGCGGGAACGGGGCTCCACCGCAGGGCGCTTCAGCCCGCGGGGGCCAGCTCGTAGCACACGACCTCATCGGCGTTGCGGAGATAGAGCCGGTCGCCAACCACCACCGGATGATTCCACGTCTTGTCGCTGAGGGCCTCGATCTTCCCCAGCTCCTCGTGCTTCTCCGCAGTCGCCCGCAAGAGCACGAGTTCGCCTTTCTCGCTGACCACCACGATCAGTCCGGAATCAGCGAGCAGCAACGCCTGCCCCTTGGCATACCGTCCGCCCTTCCACTTCCGCTTGCCATCCTCCAGGCCGATGCAGGCGAAAATCGCGCTGTCGAAGCCGTAGATGTTGCCCTCATGGATGAGGATGTCGTTGTAGTCGGGCTTCATGTCGAGGCTCGTCCACAGCTCCTTCGCCTCGAGGCCGTTGTCGGTGGATGAAAACCCCACGAGTCTCGTGCCGGTTCCCATGCCGGCGGGGATGAGCAGCTTGTTGCCGTCGATCACCTGTGCTTGGCAGGCCCGGTAGCCCTGGTGGGCGAAAGGGTAGTCGTACACCGGCTTGCCTGTCGCCGGCTCCAGAAAGTGCGCTCCGGAGTTCGAGAGCAGGCACAGATAGTCGCGATCCAGAAGCTTGATCTTCTGCACGGAGGCGTACGACATTTCACCAGCCGGGGCCGTCCAGGCCACCTTGCCGTCGTCGACCTGGAACGCGACGATTCCCTTATCGCCCTTGCCACCGGCATGGACGACGACAACGCCGCTGTCGACACATGGAGAACAGGAAAAGCCCCACATCGGCGGCTCCGTTCGCCCCGCCGCCGCCTTGAGATCAGCTTTCCACACAAGCGTGCCGTCGACGGCGCTCAATCGCACGAGGATCCCTTCGGCCCCGAGCGCATAGACAGCCCCGTCGGCAAGCGTCGGCGTGCCGCGCGGCCCGAGCCCACCGAGCGATTCGAAGAACCGCGACGGGGTCGCAAAAGACCAGATCGGCTGCCCGGTCTTCGCGTCGTAGCACGACACGACTTCGTCTTCGAGGCGTTGCTCCTGCGTGAACAGCCGATCGGCGCCGATGGCAAACGAGCTCCAGGCCGGACCGATCCGTTTGCGCCACACCTCGCGCGGCGGATGGGCGGCCCAATCGTCGCTGAACCGGAGGCCGGTCTGGGAGCTGTCGCCTCGCGGCCCGCGGAAATGGGGCCAGGGAGCCGATCCGAGGGCCGCGATCAGCGCCTCGGTATCGACCGCACCGTCCACGGCGACGCTTCCGGCTCGGCGAATCTCTTCCGTCGCCAACTGTTCCGCGGTTGGCTTCCAGCGCCAGTCGAATCGGAACGAGAAATCCCCCCACACGCCGTCGGTGCGGACGAGGGCCGA
>CANGGC010000526.1 GCA_947453125.1 Planctomycetaceae bacterium
GCTTCCTGCGATCGCCGCAGGTAGGCCACCGCCCGGTCGACCGCCGGATGCCCGAGGCGATAGCCGATCCTTCCGAATGCCTCCAACACCCGACCGGCAAGGTCGGGGGAACTCGGATCGATCATCGCGTTGTGGTCGGCAAAGGGGACCTTGCAGAGGAGTTCGCAGTTGTTGTCCTTGTCGAACGCCCCCCAGCCGCCGTCGGAGTTCTGCAGGGCCTCGAGCCAGGGCCTGGCCCGATCGACCGCGGCATCCACCAGCGACCGCCGCCGCTGCGACGCCGCGTCCCCGGACCGCTCCCCCTCGCGCCACGTCGCCAACGCGATAAGGACCATCGCCGTGTCGTCGACGTCGGGGTAGAAGCGATTGGCATACTCGAAGCACCAGCCCGACGGGGCCACTGGGACGGTCCGTCGCGACCAATCACCGTCGGTGCAGATCTCCTGCGAGAGGAGCCAGTCGACCGCGTCATCGAGAGCCTGGTCGGAGTCGCCGGAATCCGCGCCATCGCGCCGGGCCAGACGGTCGACGGCAAGGGCCCGGAGGGTCAGCGCGGTGTCCCAGACGGGGGATCGGCAGGGCTCGATCCGCGTCGTTCCGTCCGCTTCGTGCTCGATGAGCCCTTCGAGTTGCCGCCAGCACTCGCGGACCTCGGGGGCGTCTTCTGGGCACCCATAAGCCCGGAGGGCGACAATGCTCCAAAGGATCGGCGGAAAAATCGCTCCGAGCCCGTCGCTCCCATCGAAACGCTCGAGCATCCAGCGGCGGCATTCGGCGACGGCGCGGCTGCGGAGCGGACGGAACCCGACCGCATCGCATCCCTTCAGGATCCGATCGACGCCGCGGAAGAACTTGGCCCACCCGTCATCGCCGCCGAGGCGCCGCGCGTGAGGCGCCCGGGGTGAATCGGCAAACAATTCGTCGATCCGCTGCTCGGGCGGGAGATGCCTGACGGGCTTGAAATCCCAGATCAAGGAGAGCGGAACGATCATCGTCCGCGACCACGCCGAAACCCGGTGAAGATTGACCGGAAACCAGTCCGGAAGGAGGACGATCTCCGGTGGCACCGCCGGGCAGTCGCCGTACGACATCTGCCCGAGGAGCGCGAGGTAAAAGCGGGTGAAGCTGTTGACTGCCCATGGCCCCCCCGCTGCCGCGATCGCACGTCGGGCCCGCGTCATCGGTTCGGAATCGGGGGATTCGCCGAAGATCTTCAGAGCGAAATAAGCCTTCACGCTGGCACTAACATCGACAGGGCCACCGCGGTAGATGGCCCAGCCCCCGTGGGGAAGTTGCTCGCGGAGGATCCGTCGCACCGCTCCGGCCACATGCGCCCCTTCCAGGCGACCGTGCCAGGCGAGGATGAGGAGATACTCGCTTTCGAGGATCGTGTCCCCTTCGAGCGGGCCGCGCCAGTGCCCATCGGCGGCCTGCCGCTGCCTCAGCCAGTCGGCCGTCGCGCTGCACGCCGGGAGGACCTCCTCCTCAGGAGACCTGCGCCTGGGATGGCCGGAAGGGGCGAGCCCGGCCGATTCGGAGGGACGACGGGAGATCATCTCCGCCTCGGCCTGGGCAGCCGGAATGGGTTGGGAAAACCCTGTCTCGACTGCTGATCCTCTGTAGCTCATGGGGGCATCCATGCTCCGAGCAGGGCTGTTCGACCGGCGGCGGTCCAAGAGCCAGGGCCCGCCGATCCACGGAGGGCGATCCTTCGCCGCGAACAAGACTCTCCGCTAACAGCGGAGGATAGGGAAACTCGGGAAGTCCCACAAGGTCCGCCGCGCTCCGTCGACGACGCTTGCGTGGCCGTTTTCCCCGGTTCCCGCTCCCGATCAAGCCGGGGATCATGCCGGGGGCTCTGCGGCAACTTTACCGACCTCAACCTAGACGATTAGGGGGGATAGGCAAGACAGGAGAAGCTTTTGCAGGAGGGCGATCTTCGGACACCGTTTTGGAAACAACGACCTGCGGAGGCCCCTGGCTCTCTGCCAGAGGAAGCCTGATCAACACGCGGGTGCCCCGGCCAGCGCGGCTCTCGATCTCGATGATGCCGCCATTGGCCTCGAGAAAACGCCACGCTTTGGAGAGCCCAAGCCCCGCACCTCGCCCCGCCTCACGGCCGCTGAAGAACGGATCGAAGACCCGGCGCAGCGTCGTCGAATCGATCCCGGGGCCGTCGTCGGAAACAATCAGATCGCAGACGCCCTGGACCCGGCCGGCCGCGACCGACACGGTCACCCGGCCACCTTCCCCGACGGCTTCGAGGGCATTGCTGACGACGGCACGGATCGCCTCCTCCACCAGCGAACGGTCGACCGCCACCGCCACCGGGGCCGGTGCCGGGCCGTAGTCGAGGCGGGCAAGTCGTTGCCCCGCCAAAGGAGCAAGGCGATCGATGACGCTGCTGACCATCGCGTGGATGTCGGTCGCCACGCGATGCGGACGGGGCGGCCGTGCAAACAACATCAACCCGCCGATCAGATCGCGCGCTCGAAAGGCCTGATCGACGATCGTCGAGAGCCGTCGACGTCGTTCCGGGTCGCGCTCGTCGAGGAGCAGCGTCTGGGCCCGGGTGGCGATGTTCGCCAGAGGATTATTGATTTCGTGCCCGGCTCCGTAGGCGAGCTCGCGCATCGCCTCGAGGCGGGCCTCGCCGAGGGCATCCTGAAAGGCCAATGCGAGGTGGACATGGTGGGCCGCGAGGCGAACCGTGCCGAGGAGTTCTCCCCCCTCCACCGAAAGCGTGGGGGCCCCCGGAATCCGAGACACCGGGAGATCACCGGCCCGCAATCGATCGGCCCAAGCCTCTCCCTGGGCCGCCGGATCGGCCTCCGAAGGCCCCTGGGCAATCCAGGCCAGCCAGGCCGATTCTTCGACGTCTCGTCCATCGCCGGGGAGTGGGCCCGACACCAAATCCCGGGCAAAGCTCACCAGCGGCACACTTCCCGGCCGGCTCGCCCCGGGGCGGATCCGGGCCCACGTCGCCCCATCTCCACCCGCGGGAATGCCGTCGCGGGCCTCCTCAGGCCCGTCGGATGGGAGGAGACACCCCC
>CANGGC010000527.1 GCA_947453125.1 Planctomycetaceae bacterium
ACGGGGCGCGTCGCGGCGGTGTTGGCCTCCGTGCGGATCTCCGCCGTGACCTCCTCCCGGTCGACGAACACCTTCCCATGCTCGAAGTGGATCTCGATCGATGTGGCGACCGCTGCCAGTTGCGACTCGTCATCGAGTGGAATGCCGCGACGGGTGGCGACCAAGGCCACGGCGCGGTACATGGCGCCAGTGTCCATGTAACACCAGCCGAGTCTGCGGGCGAGTTCGCGGGCCGTGGAGCTTTTGCCGGCGCCGGCCGGGCCGTCGAGGGTCACGATCATGCGTTTGCAGTCTCCTCTGTCGGCCATTCTCCCGCGCTGTCTTGTCCGGGGAAGAGGAGGTCGATCTGGAGCCATTCCCAGCGCCGCAGGTAGGTGGTCGTCGACCGTCCCGCGACGGTGACCGACTGCGAACCTCCCGGCCGGCCGAGGGCATCGGCCACGCGGGCAGCGGCCACGTCAAAGCCCCAATCGACCGTGACGTCGCCCCCCTTCCCCTGCGACTCCACCAACCCGACGCGAACGCCGATCGGCCGCCCCCCCCGCATCACCGGGCCCTGCCAGGTGATGCGGACATGGTCGGCGGCGGTGGCAGGCGGGGCGGGGGGCGGGGGCGCGGTGAGGCTCCCGGTGGCGATCAGATCGAGGGCTGCGTCCCATGGTCGGGCGAGGCCGAGGCCGACGGCGAGCGTGAACTTCCCCGTGGTGGCGTCGCCGGCGAGGAGGAGGGAATCGAGAATGTGTGGACTGGCGCGGAGATGCCAGGGGAGGCCGCCGGTGAGAATGTTGACGTCGGCGGCGCCTCCGCCGTGGCCGGGGCGGAGGGAGAGGAAGTGCGGTGCCGTGATCAGCGTCCGTTCTGACACCACGCTCTGGCCATGGAGGCTGCGGACGACGTCGAGATCGTCGTTCTCGTTCCAGGCAAAGCGGCAGGCCACGTAACGCTCGAGGGCCGCAACGGCGCCAGGCGCTGTGGCAGCGGAGGGGTCGATGGCGACCTCGATCTCGAGGCGCGCCAGGGGGAGGCCGTCGAGGAGTTCGACGCGCTGCGTGAAGGTGAGGAGCTTCCGCCCCTTGCTGTCGCTGCAGTGGCCACGGCTCAGAATCGTCCGTTCTCCTGTCCGCGTCACGCTCTCCGCGGTCGCCGTTCCATACTCGGCCCGTTCCTGCGGGTCTTCCCACGGCGAACCAACCGCCGGTGGGGGGCGGGTGGTGCGCACGGCGAGATGTTGCGAGAGACGATTGCCGCGATCCTCCGGGCGTCGCACCGACAGCAGCCCGCCGGTCTGCGGGTGGACGCGGACGCGGAGCTTATCGTGTTCGAGGACGAGGCGGTCTTCGCTGCCGCCGCCGAACAAGCCGCGGGCCAGGCCGCCGAGCAGTCCGCCAGAGGGCTTCTTCTTCGCCGCGGCGGTGGGCACCGCGGGGGCCGCGGGAGCGACGTCTGCCGCGCCAGCTGCGTTCGTCGCGTTAGCCGGACGGATCACCCGCTTGCCGCCAGGCCCGGGAGCCGCCAACGCGGTCGTTGGCAATCCGGCGAGCACCTTCCGCCCGGCTACGAGCCGCTGGGCTTCGCTGCGGACAGCGGCGGCGCGCGGGGCGATCGGGTCGGCGGCAGGGGCAGAGCCCGTGGCCGCCACGGGATCGGCCGGTGGCCGGGAGACGGGATAGGTGTCGGGCTCCCACGAGACGAGCTTCCCGGAGCCCGGAGTGCGGCGGAAGTGTTCGTCGGGGGTGACAAACGTTCCCAGGGCGGTCGTCCAGGCGCCGATCCGGCGGAGGTCATCGAACCACGGGCTCGCCATCCCGGCGTAGTGGGCGAACTGGATGATCGCGGTGTGTTCGTTGTCGAGGGCGTCGCCGATGCGGTCGGCGAGGTTGAGGACCGTCGCCGCCCGGCGGGCATCGAGGGGTGGACGGGCGATTCCTTCCAGGCACCCGCTCCCGGTCCCTTCCCAGCGGATCCGACCGAGCCCCGGATCGGGCAGAGGCGTCCCGTCGAAGAGGTTCCAGATCACCCCGGCATAGTCGAAGTGGGTGAGGATCTGGGGGAGGATTGCCGACCAGCCGCCGCCGAACTGGGCGAAGGTTGTCGGGACGCGCCCGACCGCCAGCTTCCAGGCCCGATGTCCCTGGAGGAACGACTCGCGGATCGTCTCGGGGAAGAGGCCATCGAGCGGCTCCTCGTCGTAACGGCCGCCAGCCGGGCTGACCCGCCCGGTGTCGCAGGCCTGCCGCAGCCGGGCGGTCAACGCCGGATCGGTGCGGGCAAGCTTCTCGATGAGCTGTCCGGTGGCGACGAGGCAAAGCGGCACCGGGGCGTCGAGTTCGGCGGCCAGCCGGGGGCCGAGGGTCGTATCGGCAAGGAGGACGAGATCGATCAGCCAGACGTCGACGGGGTAGTAACGGGCCCGGGCCGCCTCGAGGTGCCCGTAACATTCGGCAAGCGCCTCGGCCGCCGCCGTCGCATCCCCCGACTCCCAGGCGCGGGCGCCGGCGACGAGGCGTTCCTCGAAGCCGGTCGCTGGCTCATCGCTCGGCCCGCCGGTGAACGCCGCCGTGGAGCCGAGCCCGGTGGTCGATCGCATCCGCCGGGCGAGCAGTTCTGAGAGGAGCCAGGCCAGGCCGAAGGCGTGGAAGTCGTCGACCCCGGCGTGCCGGGGCGGCTGTGGTTTGGTTGGGTCAGCCGGGGCCGCTTCTGACGAGGTTTCTAGCGCCAGAGGGGGGAACGGAGGAACCGGGGGCTGGGATTCGACAGGCAGACCGAGCGCCGCGAGCGCCTGCCGGACCGTCGCCGGCCGGTCTCCGGCCCGCCGTACCCAGCGGCTTCCGGGCGTGGACGCAGGGTCGAGCCGGCCGACAAGACGATCGTCGCAGGAGGCTGTAACGATCCCCAGCACCTCCGCGTCATTCCCAGGGGGCACCTCGACGCTCGCCCAGGCGGGCATCCGCCCGGCTGCGGCGATCACGCGGGGCTGCCACGCCGCGGTCCATGCCGCCAGCAGTTCCTCGGCCTCGGAGTCTCCCAGCCACGTGGGAAAATCATCGAGC
>CANGGC010000528.1 GCA_947453125.1 Planctomycetaceae bacterium
AGTGGAGTTTTCCGAGGGCCGAGACGGTCGTGTCTTCATCAGGAAGCTCACCAGCGGCAGACGGGGCCGCAGCATCGTCGAGAAGCTTCGCGGTCAGGGGAGCGTGAGGATGACCACCGAAGAGATTCTCAATCTCACCCGCGGAAGTTGAAGCCCCTCCGATGGCCGTCTTCATCGATTCCTGCGTGCTCCTCGATATCTTCACGGAGGACCCAACGTGGTTCGAATGGTCGGCTGCCGCCCTCGAGAAGGCGGCTGACGAGGGGGCGCTGGTGATCAATGCGGTCGTCTATGCCGAGATATCGGTGAGGTTTGAGCGGATCGAGGAGTTGGATGTCGCACTCGCTTCGAATGGCTTCGACCTCCGATCGATTCCGCGTGAAGCCGCGTTTCTCGCCGGCAAGATCTTTCTGCAGTACCGGCGTGCCGGGGGGCGGAAAGTCGCTCCCCTCCCCGATTTTCTCATTGGCGCCCATGCAGCCGTCGAGCGATTGTCGCTGCTCACCCGCGACGAGCGCCGCTTTCGGACGAACTTCCCCTCGCTCCACCTGATCAGCCCCCGTGGGCGTTGACGAAGGAGATCGCTCCCGCAGCAAGAGTCTAAGGTCGCGGTCGGCCGGTAGGGACTTGCCGGCTCGAGGCCGCTCCTGCGAAAATACGAGGATGAAAATAGTCCTCTGCTATCCCGTCGAAGGCCGGCACATCGACCAGATCCGGGCCGCCGCCCCCGACGCCCACGTTGTCGATGCCGGCCAAGAACGCGTCGCCGCCGAATTGCCCGACGGCGACCTGTTTTGCGGCCACCCAAAAGTGCCCGTGCCGTGGGATGACGTCGTGGCGCGAGGGCGGCTGACATGGATCCAGTCGTCGGCCGCCGGGCTCGATCACTGCCTCGTGCCATCGGTCGTCGCTTCGCCGATCACGGTCACGAGCGCTTCTGGCGTGCTCGCCGATCAGGTGGCAGAACACGGCATCGGCCTGGCAATCGCCTGCACGCGCCGGTTTCCACTCTTTTTGGATCAGCAGGCGAAGGGGGAGTTTGTCCGCCGGCCCACGAAAGACCTCACCGATGCAACGGTCGGCATCGTCGGCTTCGGTGGCAATGGGCGGCGGCTGGCCCGCGTGCTCGTGCCTTTCAACGTGCGGATCCTCGCCACCGATTATTTTCCGGTGAAAAAGCCCCCCCATGTCGAGTTTCTCGGGGGGCCGGAGACGCTCCCAGAGATCCTTCCGCAGGTCGACATCCTCTTCCTCTGCGCCCCGCTTACCGCGGCAACGCGAAACCTCCTCGACAAGGCGGCTTTCGCCGCGATGAAGCCGGGGGCGATCCTCGTCAACATGGCCCGCGGGAAGATGGTCGACGAACACGCCCTCGTCGACGCCCTCGAAAGCGGCCGGCTCGATTCGGCCGGCCTCGATGTCACCCCGGATGAGCCCCCGGCCCCGGAAAGTCGGCTGTGGCGGGCCCCGCGCCTCATCATCACGCCCCATGTAGGGGGGCAGTCGTATCGCCGAATCGATGCAATGACCGACTTTTTCTGCGATAATCTCAGGCGTTCCCTCCGGGGGGAGGAACTGCGCAACCTCGTCGACAAGCGGCTCGGGTTTCCGGAGCCACAGGCCGACTGGTGACCGACCGGGGGGGGCGTCCGCCCCATACCCGCCAACGATCCCTGCAGGCCGTTCCGATGAGCACCACCATCTACCAAGAGGGACGACCAACCATTTCGGTGGAGGGGGCCGAAGGGGTGATGGCCAGCCGTTGCCCCGAGGAACTCCTCGCCCGCTACGCCGAGCTCCTCCAGGGGGCCAGGCTCTCCTGGACCGAGCACCATCACCTCGAGCGGCAGCTCGGCGCGGGAGGGCAGGGGGTGGTCTACCTCTCCACCCGCCGCGGGTCGGATTCGTTCACGGTGCCGGTGGCGCTGAAGTTTTTCTCGCCAGAGCGGTATGAGTCGGAGAGCCTCTACGTCGAGGCGATGGGGCGGATCGCCAAGGTGGCGGCCCGCGTCGCCCAGATCCAGCACGACAATCTCCTCGACGTCCACAACTTCATCGAGCAGCGGCGGATCCGCATCATGCAGATGGAGTGGATCGACGGCTACGACCTCTCGCGGCTGCTCACGGCCGAGATCCTCGATCAGACGAGGGCCCGCGTCTCCGACGAGCGCTTCCGCTACCTCAACAATTGCGTTCTCACCGCCGGGCCGCAGCAGTCGCGGTTCAAGCCGGGGATCGCGATCGCGATCGTCCGCGAGGCCCTGGCGGGCCTGGCAGCGCTCCACCGTGAGGGGATCGTCCACGGCGACATCAAGACGGCCAACATCATGATCAAGCGCACCGGCAACGCGAAGATCATCGACATCGGCTCGGCCCTCGCCCTCGACGAGGTCGCCACCAACCGCACCTGCACGCCGGCCTACGCCGCCCCCGAGGTGCTCGAAGGGCGCGAGATTGGCCCCCGCTCCGATTTGGCGAGCCTCGGCTACGTCCTCATCGAGATGCTCGCCGGCCAGCCGCCGTTTGCCGGGCTCAACTCGTATCGCGAGCTCGTCGAGGCGAAGCGAACGCTCCCCAATCGGCTCCCGCAGATCCTCCCGGCGGAGGTGAGCTGCAACGAGCTGCTCATGAACTTCACCCGCAAGCTCGTGGCCGCCGATCCCAACAAGCGCTTCTCGAGCGCCGAGGATGCCGATCTCGTGAAGGAGGGGGCGGCGAGCTTCCACCGCCAGCTCATCGTCGGCGGCCTCGCCAGCGAATACGACAACGAGATCCGGGCCTGGCTCGGCGATCTCGAAGAGCCGGCGTGACGGCTGACCGGCTAGCTGCCCGTTCAGCCCCCGCCGAAGTCCAACCCCTGCTTGAAGCGGCAGATTGGAAAACGACACAGCCCGGCGTTCCGATGACGGAAGCCGGGCCGGGGCGATGATTCTTGCAAGCGGTCAGCGAGGGTGACGGGACTCGAACCCGCGGCCTCCAACGTGACAGGCTGGCGCTCTAACCAACTGAGCTACACCCCCGTTTTTCGCCGCC
>CANGGC010000529.1 GCA_947453125.1 Planctomycetaceae bacterium
AAGAGCGGCGACTCGCTCGATGCCGCCGACATCGCCACCATCGAGGCACAGTTCCTCTACAAGCAGGGGGAGCAGTTCGTGTTCATGGACAACAGCAGCTATGAGCAGTACGAGCTGACGAAGGAGCAGGTCGACGACTCCTGGAAGTGGATCAAAGAGGGCACCGTCTGTTCGATGCTCCTCTACAACGGCAACCCGATCTCGATGGAGCCGCCGAACCACATGATTCTCAAAGTCGCGTACGCTGAACCGGCCATGCGCGGCAACACGGCGACCAACCTCACCAAGCCCGTGAAGCTCGAGACCGGCGCCGACGTGGTCGTGCCGGCCTTCATCGAGCAGGACGACATGATCAAGATCGACACCCGGACCGGCGATTACCTGGAGCGGTCGCAAAAGTAAGGCACCCCGAACCGGCAAGCTCGGGGCTGACCGTGCTCCGAGAGCCGGCCTCGCCGGCAAGCGCAGCCCGGAGGGCGAAAGCGCAGGCGGCGCGGAGAGAGCCGAGGCCGTGGATGGCCGAGGCAAACGTCCGGCGACGGGGCACGGTCAGCCCCGAGCGGCTCCAACGACAACGGCCCGCCGGAATCCCCGGCGGGCCGCTTCGTTTGGATGACTCAGTCGAAAGCCATGGACAGCTTCGACCGCGTCTCAATTCAGTCCCACCACCACTGGCCGGCGGGGAGGTCGAGCTTCTCGCCCCGGGCGATGGCGATCGTGCCCTCTTCGTCGCCGAGGATGTTCGAGGGATCGAGGGCCATCTTCGGCTGAACGGTCACGCCACCACCGATCGGGGTGACGAGGCGGTTGCCCCGCTGGATGGCGTTGATCGCCGGCTGGACTTCGGTCGGAGCGACGTGCCGCTCGATCGTGCACACCGACTCGTCGCGGAGGCTCTCGGCACCCCAGGCGGCCCGGCCGTAGGCGTCGTGTTCCTGCATCCAGGCAGCCACGATCGAGAGATCGATGAGGTTGCGGAGCTGACCGTAAACCGGGTTGCGGGCGGCGATCTCGGGGTATTTACGCGTGAACGTCTCGGTGAACGTCTTGCTCGCCCGGTCGGGTCGGTCGGCCGACATCCGCTGGCCGTTGGGGAGCACGACCTCGTCGGCACCGACGAGCTTCACGCCCCGGCCGACAAGCTCGATGCCGAGGTCGTCGTCGGTCGCCCGCACGCACTGGTAGTCGGGGGTGAAGTACCAGCGCTGGAGGGCGTTGGTGGCGACGCCGGAATTGGCGTTGAGATCGACCCACGATTTCATATTCCGGGCCGGCACGCGCTCGAGGCCGATGCCGATGAGTTTCATCCGGTAATCAGCCTCGACCATCACCTGAGCGAAGTGCGTCGTGGGGCTGACGCCGTCGACACGGACGTCCTGGGGCCCGAGGGCCTGCGACATCCCCATCACGAGTTCTTCGGGGCTAGCCTTGGGGTTGATCCGGCCGACGCTCTTGATGAACGCCTGGAGCTGAGCGAGCCCCTCCTGGCGCGGATCGATCGAGCAGCCGATCGTGGCGCTCGTCGGCTCGCCCGGCTCGAAGACCCGGATCGCGGCGACGAGATCCTCGAGGAGCACCGTCGGGCTGCCCGACTCGATCCCCACCACGCGCCCGGTGGCGTCGGTGATCCAGCCCTCGGCCGGGCCGGCGATGACGACTTCACCCGGCTGCCCATCCTCGGCCGGATAGACGAACACATACTGCACGCGGGTGAGGCCGGCGAGCCGGGCGACATCGTCGCCGACGTCGCGGCCTTCGGCTGCGGCGCGGGCCACCTCGGCCTCCAGCCGCGACAGCGCCACCTTGCGGAACGTCGAACGCTTGCGGATGTCGCCGGGCAGTTCAGCGTAGGCCGCGACTCGCCGCTGGCGGGAGAGCCCCGCGTCGGAGACGAAGCGCGTCCGCAGGACTCCCTGGGCGTCGATGACGACGCCAGCCGCGCCCGCGGCACTGCCAAGACCACCACCGCCCTGGCCACCACCACCCATGCCGCCGCCGCCCATACCACCGCCGCCCATACCACCGCCGCCCATACCACCGCCGCCCATACCACCGCCGCCCATACCACCGCCGCCCATGCCACCGCCGCCCATGCCACCGCCGCCCATGCCACCACCGCCCATGCCGCCACCCATACCACCCTGGGCATGGGCGAATCCGGCGGGCGCGACCGCCACGGCGAGGGCCACGATCGCCGTCGACAACAGCGACGCGAAGCGGTGCACGAGGGTCATCCGGTCAGCGAGGGGCTTGAACATGGGCGTACCCGGCGAAAGAGGAACGGTCTGCCGACGCTTGATTCCCGCAGGGCTCCGGAAACCGGAACCCTCTTGGCAGGGTAGCCCCGGTGGAGGCTGGCGGCAATCGAGCGGCCGACGTGCAGGGAGCCTCCGCGTCGGCGGATCGGCCCCAGCGTCTCTCCTCTCTTCGGCCCGGAGACGACAGCGGCTTTGAGGGGCTTGAGTGAGCAGGGGGGCGATTGTGCGGTTTTCTCGCCCCCAACGTGCACCGGGAAGGGGTCGTGCCGGTTGTGGGGGCAACGGCGCGGCGATGGCTCCGGGATCGACCAGCCTGAGTCACCCCGCCCGGGCAGGAGACCCCTTTCCGGAGAACCGGCGCCCATCCCCCCGGCCGGAATCGTCGCGGCTGCGGCTGCCACCGGTGCGGGGGATCGAAATCCCCGCCCGGATCATGCCGGGGCCGAGGAGGCCCGAGACCTCCGCCTGGAATTGAGGCGTCCAGGCGACGGCGTGGCGATCGGCCTCCATGAGGACGCGGCGGCCGTCGGCGAGATCGAGGACCAGCCGCAGCGGCACGCTCCCCGGATGGCGGCGGAGAATCTCCGCGAGCCGGTCGAGCGTGGTGGAGTCGTGGCCGGGTTCGGCAAAACGGAGCGTGACGTGCTTGACCGGCTTCTGCCAGGCGTCGGCGAGGGGGACGATCTCGTTGACAATCAAGTTCGTCTCCTCGCTCCCAGCCCGGCGGTCGATCGAACCGACGACGAGGATCACCGCGTCGGCCTGGATCGCCT
>CANGGC010000530.1 GCA_947453125.1 Planctomycetaceae bacterium
TGCCCGACGGGGTGGAAGGACAGACAAACAGCGGCACCGGCGTCCGGACCTCGGCGTTGCCCCGGCCCCCCGGAAACGGCGGCGGGAGATTCAGCGGATCGATCAGGGCGCGCCGGTTGTCGAAGCGCGTCGCCAGCGCCGCTTCCTCCAGATACGGGAGGAGCCTCCCCATCGGCCCCATCGGCGAACGGGCAAACGAGTGGACGGAAAAGAACGGATTCGGAGGGGTCGGATATTCCGCCAGCGTCAACTCCTGCCGCCACGTCGGGATCGATCCCTGGGCCGCCTCCTGATTCGACACCGCCATCCCGAGCTGGCGGAGATTGTTGCCACAGGAAGCCCGCCTGCCAGCCTCGCGGGCAGCCTGCACGGCCGGCAGGAGGAGACCGACGAGCGTGCCGATGATCGCGATCACGACCAGCAATTCGACGAGCGTGAAGCCCGGGGCCAGTCGGCCGGTCGGACGACGGCCTGCCCCCGCGGCGGCAGCGTCGGCTCGGTGAAGGATTCGCGATCGGCTCGGCATCGCTGAAGCCCTTTTGGGCAGTGGAGTTATCCCCCCGCATTTCAAACTTACCACTCAAACGAGCCTAACTCCAGTTGGCGGTCGCAAGGTCGGCCACCCCCGTCCGAGCCTCAAACACCGCGATCGATCGCTCATTCCGGCATCTCCACAACCGCCTTGATGACGCCGCTAACCGGCTCGAGGAGCGTGGGGAACGTCGCAATCGTGTCGGCAAACGGGATCCGGTGGGTGATCCAGGGGGCAGTGTCGATCCGCCCCTCCTCGATCAGTGTGATGATCCGACGAAAGTCGCGGGAGAGTGCGTTGCGGCTGGCGAGGATCGAGAGCTCGCGGCGGTGCATGACCGGGGCGTGGGGAAACGAGACCTCCGCCTGCGTGATCCCCACGAACACGAGCCGGCCGCCGAAAGCGCAGGAAGCAAGGGCCCCCCCCATGCTGGCATTGCTCCCGGTGGCGTCGACGACCACCTCACAGAACCGGCCGTCGGTGAGCTCGCGGAGGGCATCAAGGTCGGAGGCGCCGCCGGTGGCGAGGAGCGTGTCGGCGATCCCCATCCGCTCCCGCACGAACGCCAGCCGCGCCGCCACCCGATCGATGACGATCACCCGCGCCCCTGAGAGCTTGGCAAACTCGACCGCCGAGAGCCCGATCGGCCCGGCGCCGATGACGAGCACCGTCTCGGCACTCGTCGGCGCGCCCCGGTCGATCGCATGGCAGCCGATGGCGAGCGTCTCCACGAGCGCGTTCTGCTCGTGCGCGAGTTTCGGCGAGCGATGGAGCTTGCGGGCCGGCACCGTGAACCGCGGCCGCAGCCCACCGTCGCAGTGGACGCCGAGTGTCTGATGGTGTTCGCAGCAGTTGGTGAGGCCGCGTTTGCAGGAGTGGCACTGCTGGCAGTTGATGTAAGGCTCGACACAGCAGCGGTCCCCGGGGGCGACGTTCGTCACCCCCGGCCCTACCGCCATCACCTCGACACCGAGCTCGTGCCCCGGGATCCGCGGATAGCTGAAGAAGGGCATCTTGCCGAGATACCCGCCGTAGTCGGTGCCACAGATGCCGACGGCGCGAACGGCGACGACCGCTTCCCCCGGCCCCGGAGCCTCCGGTTCAGGGACTTCGATGAAGAGGAAGTGATGGGGCTTTTCGAGCTGGAGAGCCTGCATGGTGGAACGATCCGGAAGGGAGGGGTCAGCCGACGTCGAGCGAGTAGAACCGGGCAGCGTTGCCCCCCTCGATCGCCTCGCGCTCGGCGGCGGCGAGCGGCGCGAGGAACTCACGGACGATCCCGATCGTGTCGGGATAGCCGGCGGCGAGCGTACAGACCGGCCAGTCGCTGCCGATCATGAGCCGTGTCGGACCGAATCTCTCGAGGGCCACCTCGAGATAGGGGGTGAAATCAGATCGCTTCCACCCCTGCCAGGCGGCCTCCGTGACGAGCCCCGAGAGCTTGCAGAGGACGTTGCCATGGGCCGCGAGGGCCTTGAGATCGTGCCGCCAGGGGTCGAGCTCCCCGGCCTTGATCCGCGGCTTGGCGAGATGATCGAGGACGAACGGCTGCTCGGGAAACCGGCCGACGAACTCCGCCGCTGCGGGAAGCTGCTGCGGATAGAGGAGCAGGTCGTAGGTGAGGCCGAACGTCGCGAGCTTTCCGATACCGTGGAGAAACGACTCACCGAGGAGGAACCGCGGATCGGTCTCGTCCTGAACGACATGCCGGACGCCGACGAACTTCGGATGCTCCGCAACCTCCCGGAGCTGATCGACGACGTGCGTGCTCCGCAGGTCGACCCAGCCGACGACACCGCGGATGAGCGGATTGGCATCGGATAGTTCCAACAGCCAGCGGCTCTCCTCAAGGGACTGCCTCGCCTGCACGGCGACCGTGCCGCCGATTCCCTCCGCGGCGGCAAGAGGCGCGAGATCCGCAGGGAGGTGGTCGCGCGCCAGCCGCTCCATCCCCCTCCCGATCCAGGGATACTCGGCGGCGGAATAGCTCCAGAAATGTTGGTGGGCATCGATCCGCATGGCGGGGGCTCCTCTGGGCCGGACGGGGCACGAACCACGCCGGGGCGCGACGTCAGTTGTTCTCCGGCAGTCCCTCGACGTGGCCGACATTGTGCACCGGGGCGAAGATCCCCCGCACCTCGGCGAGCAGCTCGCGGTCGATCGGCTCGGCCGCCCAGGTTGCCCAGTCACGGATGTTGGCCGGATTGGCGCTCCCCGCGATCGTCGTCGCGATCAGCGGGTTATCCAGGGAAAACTGGAGCGCGAGCTTGGCGATCGGCGTCCCACGGGCCCGACAGGCCGCCGCCGCCCTCCGCGCCGCCTCCTTGACGCTCTCCGGCTCCTTGAGCCAGACAGGCAACGCCGCATCGGTGAGGAGCCGGGCGCTGAACGGCCCGGCGTTCATGACGCCGATGCCGCGCTCCACGAGCCACGGCACCGTCTCGTCGGCGAAGCGCGTGTTCTGGAGCGTGTACTGGTTGTAGTTGAGGACA
>CANGGC010000531.1 GCA_947453125.1 Planctomycetaceae bacterium
TCGAAGGCATTCGGCACGATCGTCAGGTAGTGGTGCTTGTCATCGAGGGCGATCCAGTACTGCGCGATGACGAACTGACGCTGGGCGATCCGGTCGAGGTAGCGCGTGTTGGCATATTTCTTCACGAGCTCGTCGTAGGCATCCTCCGCCTTCGGATACTGGTCGGTGAAGAACCAGCACTCGGCGAGTTGCCACATCGCCTCCTCCTCGATCGCCGAGTCGGGCCAGCGATCGATCGCCACCTTATACTTCGCGCTCGCCTCCCTGAACTTCCGTTGGTTGTAGAGGCCGTCGGCCTCCGCGAGCGCCCGCCGCGCCACCGGCTCGTTCGGCCCGCGCCCCACGAGCCGCTTCCAGCGACGCTTGACGTTGTCCCCCTTGAACCAATCCCAGCCCGGATCGGGGGGGGGCGTGTATTCCGACGAGATGATCTCGCTGTCGGCATCCTCGCCGAGCTCACCGGCCACCTTCCGCCCCGCCTCGTCACCGCGCTTCGACCAGGGCCAGTTCGGCGACTTGAGTGTCGTCGCGCAGCCACCGAGCAAGACCGCCAGGGCGGCTGCCAAAAGCAGCCCGGGCGGCTGGCTTCCGGGGCGGCGGGAATGCTTGGAGCACGGCATGGGGTGGGCACCCGGGGTGTGTCGGCGCGGCCGGCGGGGATCAGGCGTCGCGTGGGGGGGTCGATCGGGGAGGGAGGACTGGCACGAGCCGCGGGCTGAGCCGCGATTTCCTTCCCAGGACATGGGCGACATAGGTGTTCATCACGGCCCGCAGCTCCCCGAGGACCGGGGGATCGATCGGCCTCTCGACAGAGCCGGCGCGGAGGCCACGGAGGACAGCAAGGGCTGCGGACGACACCGAGACGACGACCCGGCGGCCGCGGCGGCAGGCCGCGCAGAGCACGCCACCATCGAGCATCCCGAAGGCGATCCGCCCCGTGTCGGGAACCGCCGCGCGGCACTCCGCGCAGCGCCCCAGCGCCGGAGCCTGGCCGGCCGCACGGAGGGCGGCGAGTTCGAAACGGACGACACGAGGCCAGACGAGCGAGTCGGGGCCTTCATGGTCCGAGAGGTGGAGGAGTGTCGTGCTGGCAACATCGAACAACTCCGGCTGCGGATCGGCGTCCGCGGTGAGGGCATCGAGCATTTCGGCGACATACATCCCGCCGTGGACCGCCGCCAGGCTCGTGGCGACGCGGAACCTTCGTTCGAGGAAAGCCTCGGTGAGCAGGTCGAGCCCGCCCGACGATCTGCGGAGGACGAGTACCTGACAGGTCGAAAGCAGGTCAAGGGCGCCGTCAAAAGCGCTCTTCGGCCGCCACGCCCCCTTCGCCAGGGCCCGCAGCTTGCCGAGCTCACGGGTATAGAGCGTCACCACGGCGCTGGTTTCCCCGAACGGCACGGCGCGGATCACGACGGCGTGGGCCTTGTCCGCAGCCATCGGGCTTCAATCCGGGGGGGAGAGGCGGGTGACGCGGACCCGGTCAACCCGGTTGCGCGTGGCGGCGAGCACCTCCCACCTTCCTCCGTGCGACTCGAAGCGTTCGCCGGCGACCGGGATCCGTCCGAGATGGTGGAAGACAAACCCGCCGACGCTTTCGTAGTCGGCTTCCATCGGCAGGTCGAGCCCGGTAGCGCGGGCGAGATCCTCGAGACGGACATTGGCCATCGCCTCGCAGACCCCCTCCGATATCTGGCGGAGGCCATCGGAGAAGGCCTCGTCGTGCTCGTCTGCGATCTCCCCGACGATCTCCTCGAGCGCGTCCTCGATCGTTACCACCCCCGACACACCGCCGAACTCATCCGTCACCACCGCCATGTGCGTGTGCGTCCGCTGGAACTCGCGGAGGAGGTTTTGGACGCTCATCGACTCCGGGACGAAATACGGGGGGCGGAGGAGCGGCCGCATTCCCGGCGGCGTTGAAGGAGCGCCTCCGCCGGCAGCAGCGGCGAGGTGCGTGAGGAGTTCGCGGGAGTGGAGGATGCCGATGACGTCGTCGGGGGAGCGGTCCCAGACCGGCATCCGCGTGTGGGCGCTCTCGGTAGCCACGGCAAGCACCTCCGACCAGGCGGCGTGCACCGGGAGCGTCACCATCGACGTCCGCGGCGTCATGATCTGCGCGACACGGGCGTCGCGGAGATCCATCACCCCCTCAATCATGTCTCGGGCAGCCCCCTCCAGCCGCCCGTCGCGGAGCGCGTCATCGACCACCTGCCGGACCTCCTCCTCCACTGTCGGCTCGTCGCTCTCCCCGGCGCGCCTGCCGAACACGCCGCCGAGGAGATTCGCAAGCCAGGCAACGCCGACCACGAACGGCTTCACCGCCGCGACCAACGGCCTCCACACCGGCCAGATGGCGACGAGGATTCGCGGACCGACCGTCCGCGCCAGGAGCATCGGCGCCGCCACCAGCAGAAACCAGACGATCCCCATCCAGAGGAGCATCACCGGCAGGCGGATCCGCCCCGGCACCAATTGGAGATCGAGCGAGTGCGCCGCGACGAGCGTCGCCGCCGTCGCGGCCACCACCACGATCGTGGCTGCAATGAAGGCCACCGGCTCGCTCCCGTCGACAATCTCGTCGGCCAGCTCCGGCACTCCCCGATCGCGACACAATTCATGAACGCGGTGGCGCGGCGCGCCTCGGGCCGCGCGCGCCTGGATCGCCGCCAGGCTGGCGATCCCGAGGAGCAGCAGCGCCATGCCGAGCGGGTCGGGGCTCATCGTTCCCCTCCGCCGCCACGTGGCTTTGATCCGCCGGCCGGTCGCGGCGGCGCCGGCAGGCCGAGCGCACCCATGAGCGTCCGCTCGCGGCGACGCATCGCGCGCCGCGGCCCCGGCGAGAGATCATCGTGGCCGGTGAGGTGGAGAATCCCGTGGATCACGTAGTAGGCCGTCTCCAGACGCGGGGTCGAGCCGACAACCTTTGCCATCCGCACCGCTGTCTCGGTGCTGACGACAATGTCCCCGCGCAGCACGCCGTCGCTCCCCGGCATCCCCGCCGGATCGGAGAGATCA
>CANGGC010000532.1 GCA_947453125.1 Planctomycetaceae bacterium
CGACTACCTCGCGCTCGATCAGGTCGAGGCGGGGCTCGAGGACGCGTTGGTGAGGCTCCTGGCGACGAGTCGCCAGCGGGACGCCGAGGAGGTGCTCCGCCGGGTCGTCGAACGCCCGTATTCATTCGAGGGATTCCTCGGCGAGAGTCCGCCGATGCGGCAAGTCTATTCCGTCATCGAGCGCGTGGCGGCCAGCAACGTCGACGTCCTCGTCACCGGCGAGACGGGGACCGGCAAGGAACTCGTCGCGCGGGCGATCCACCAGCGCAGCCGGAGGGCGCAGGGGCCGTTCGTGCCGGTCGATTGCGGCGCGATCCCCGACGCGCTCCTGGAGAGCGAACTGTTCGGCCACGAGCGGGGCGCCTTCACCGGCGCCGATGCCCGCCGCATGGGGCTGATCGAGTTCGCCGACGGCGGAACGTTGTTCCTCGACGAGGTCGGGGAATTGCCCCTTCCGCTCCAGGCGAAGCTCCTCCGGGTCCTCCAGGAGCGTCGCGTGCGGCGGGTCGGCGCCCGTCAGGAGAATGCCGTCGACGTCCGTGTCGTCGCCGCCACGTCGCGGCCGATCGACGAGATGGTGGAACGGGGCGCCTTCCGCCGCGATCTCTTCTATCGCATCAATGTCGTCAGGATCGATCTTCCCCCCCTACGGATCCGCGGTGACGACATCGGCCTGTTGGCGGAGTGGTTTGCCAACCGCGCCGGCCAGGAGATGGGGAGGCCGGTGGCCGGGCTTTCGACCGATGCCTACCAGGTGCTGAAGAGCTACCATTGGCCAGGGAACGTCCGCGAACTGCAAAACGTCGTCCGCCGGGCGATCGCCATGGCCCGCGGACCGATGGCGGGGGTCGATGATCTCCCCGACGACGTCGTCGCGGCGGCGGGGCGTTCTGCTGGCGCCGAGGCGGGCGCGATCGGCTTCTTCGCCCAGCGGGCCGAACAGGTGGCCCGCTTCGAGCGCACGTATCTCACCGAACTCCTCACCCGTCACCTCGGCGACGTCTCGGCCGCCGCCCGGGAGGCCCGCCTGCCCCGTGGCACGCTCTACAGGCTGATGAAGTCCCATGGGCTCGATGGGGCGAGTTTCCGCCGGCCGCCGGATCCGAGGGGCGATGCGCCCCCGGCCGATTCCCTCGGTTGATCGCAATCGCCACCTCCGCTGCCAGCCACGGCCCTCCCGCCCAGGCAGGCTGTCTCATCAGCGCGACACCGCGCCACGCCAGCGCGACAGCCGTACCCACGGCCTGTTTCCCCGGGCTTCCGGGGCGTGATCGGGCCGGCAATGAGATGAGCGATGTGCCACCGGCGCGACGCATCGTGCCCCTCTTCGGTGCTCCCGAACCCGGTCGCGGAGCCTGAAACACGGGTATGAACTCTTCCCCACCGCTTGGCACGCCGGGTGCATTGCAAGAGTCCGAGGGCCGGTCTCGAGGATCGGTGCCCTGAGGACCACACCACACACCCTGTCCAGGAGTCCGTGCCATGAAGAAGATCGAAGCCATCATCCGCCACTTCAAGCTCGAAGAGGTCAAGGACGCCCTCAACGCCGCCGGTGTCCGCGGCATGACCGTCACCGAGGTTCGCGGCTTCGGCCGCCAGAAGGGGCACACGGAGACCTACCGTGGCGCCGAGTATTCCGTCGACTTCCTCCCCAAGGTGAAGATCGAGGTTGTCGTCAGCAACGAGGAAGCCCCGGGCGTTATCAACAAGATCATGACGACCGCCCGCACCGGGCAGGTGGGCGACGGAAAGATCTTCGTCACCGATCTCGCCGAGGTCGTGCGCATCCGCACCGGCGAGACCTCCGGCGCCGCGATTTGACGGCTGGCTTTACGGCGGCACGGCCATCCCTGGCCGTGCCGCCTTGGCCTGTCGTGGTGCGGAGTCCGCGGAGTGCGATTCAGGTCGCCAGGGGGCGGGTCATCTCCACGGGGATCACCCAGCGGTCGTAGTCCTCGGCGCTGACGTATCCGGAGGCGACGGCGGCAGCCTTGAGGCTCGTCCCCTCGAGATGGGCCTTCTTCGCGATCTTCGCCGCCTTCTCGTAGCCGATGTGAGTGTTGAGGGCCGTGACGAGCATCAGCGACTCGTCGAGATGGTGACGGATGCGGGCCAGGTTCGGCTCGATGCCGACGGCACAGTGGATCCGCATCGAGTCGCAGGCATCGGCCATCAGGTCGGCCGACTCAAGCACGTTGTGGATCATCACCGGCTTGTAGACGTTGAGCTGGAAGTTGCCCTGCGAGCCGGCGAAGGCCACGGCGGCGTCGTTCCCGAAAACCTGCACGCAAACCATCGTCATCGCCTCGCACTGCGTCGGATTCACCTTGCCCGGCATGATCGAACGCCCCGGCTCGTTTTCCGGGATCGAGATCTCGCCGATCCCGCAGCGTGGCCCCGAGGCGAGCCAGCGGATGTCGTTGGCGATCTTGAGCAGGGCCATCGCCAGGCTCCGTTCGACGGCGCTGACATCGACGAGGGCATCGTGGGCCGAGAGGGCGGCGAACTTGTTCTCCGCCGACACGAACGGATGGCCGGTCTCGCGGGCGATGAACTTCGCCGCCACGTCCCCGAACTGCGGGTGGGCATTGAGGCCGGTGCCGACGGCCGTGCCGCCGATCGCCAACTCGTAGAGGCCCGGGAGGGCCCGCTCGATCGCGGCCATTCGGTCGTCGAGTTGCGCCCGCCAGGCCGACACCTCCTGGCCGAGCGTGATCGGCGTGGCATCCTGGAGGTGGGTCCGGCCGATCTTGACGATGTCGGCCGTCCGCTGCTCGAGTTCGGCGAAGACATCTCGCAACTGCCGCACCGCCGGCAGGAGGCGGTCGTGGATCACCTCGACGGCGGCAATGTGCATCGCGGTCGGGAAGGTGTCGTTTGACGACTGGCCGCGGTTGACGTCGTCATTGGGATGAACCGGCTTCTTCGAGCCCATCTCGCCACCGGCGATCTCGATGGCGCGGTTGGAAATCACCTCGTTGGCGTTCATGTTCGACTGCGTGCCGCTGCC
>CANGGC010000533.1 GCA_947453125.1 Planctomycetaceae bacterium
ACACGCCGGTCACCGGCGAGCTCCTGGCCGGATCACCCTCTCCGGGCCCGGCAAGGAGCTCGCCGGTGACCGGCGTGTCCGAGAGGCCTACCTCGGCGAAGGCTGATCGGCCGTCGGCCGGGCCGTCATGCGTACCACTCCCGCGGGAGCACGGCCCGCCGTTTCCGGGGGACGTTGTCGCGATCGAGCGGATGGGGGAAATCGGACCGCGGTCGTGCCGACAGGCAGCGATCCCTCCTCAGGAAGGTCACCTCGAGGAGCGGCGGCACCGGAAATCCGCCGATCCGGACAATCCCGGCGTAGTTGTTGGGATGGAGGTGGACCGGAACGAAATCGAGGCGCAGCTTCTCCACCGCCTCGCCAATGCGGCGGCAAACGAACGGCTGGCCGAGCGCGTCGAGGTGATGAAATTCGATGACGACGATCCGGAATCGGCGGAGCAGCGAACGCTCGGCGTTGTCGATGACGCCGTACTCAGCTCCCTCGATGTCCATCTGAAGGAGCAGGTCGCCGGTCTCGGAGGGGGCGTGGCGGCCAACCCAGCTCTGAAGTGTCGTCGTCCCCTCGCCGTCGAAGGTGCCGAGGAAGACCGGCTCGAAGCTCAGGGGCGCACACCCGGAAGGCGGGGTGGCGACGGAGCGATCGGCGAGGTGCGAGCCGATGCCACGCAGGGCGAGGGCGTTCTCGAAGGTCGCCTGCCGGTCGACGCCGGGGGAGAAACAGGCGGAGATACGATCGAGGTCATCGGGGAGGAGATAGCCGCCGTCCCCATCGGCACCGATCCTTATGAGCCCTCGACCTGCATCGACAGGCCGGAGGAGGTCGACAACCCGGCGCAGGTCGGCGAGCGGCGTGCGCTTGGAAGCGAAATAACCGATCCGCGAAGCGGCTGCGGCGACGAGGTTGCGGATCGGGCTTCCCATCGGCCCTCTTGTAGCAGGCAGCGCCCCGATCGTAGAGAGCGACTTCCCGGATCGGTGCTGCGGATGCCGACGCGATGTCTTCAGGCCGGCTTTCCCGCCACGAGATCGAGGATCGCGTCCCCGAAATCGGCCAATCGCTTCTCGCCGATCCCCTTCACCCGCAGCAGGGCCGCCGGGCTCGTCGGCTTGTCGCGGGCGATCGCGCGCAGCGCTTTATCGTCGAGGATCGTCCAGGCCGGCTTGCCGCGGGCCTCGGCGACCCGCCGCCGCCAAGAACGGAGCCGCTCGAAGAGATCGCGGTCGACGCCCTGCCAGTCGTCGGCGTCGGCCTTCGAGGCCTTCGCCCTGCCGGATCGCGGTTCGAGAAGCACCACCGGCCGCTGCCCCCGCATCACCTCCCAGGAGAGGGTGTTGAGCAACACCACCGGACGGTCTCCGGGGCTGCGGTCGAGGAGGCCCTGGTCGAGTAGCTGGTGGACGAAGTTTTCGGCGGTTCGTTGGTCGATCGAGGCGAGCAATCCGAATGTCGACAGCCGGTCGTGGCCGTGGCGGATGATCCCGTCGGTCTTCGCGCCGCGGAGGACCTCGCAGACATGGCGAACCCCGAACCGCTCGCCGACCCGGGCCACGCAGGAGATCAGCTTCTGGGCCATCACGGTCGAATCTGGGAGGCTCTCCGTCTCGCCGAGGCACACGTCGCACGCCCCGCAGGGCTCGGCGCCGTAGGCTTGGCCGAAATACTCGGAGAGCGCCGCGTGCCGGCAGCGCGCGGCCTGGGCATACCGGCGCATCGCGTGGAGGTGTTCGAGTTGCCCGGCGATCAGTCGCTCCTGCTCGTCAGGATCGAGATCCGATTCGCCTGCGCTCTTCCGCACGAGCGATTCCCAACTGAAGACGTCGGCGGAGGAGTAGAGGAGGACGCACTCGGCCGCCAGTCCGTCGCGGCCGGCCCGCCCCGTCTCCTGCTGGTAGGCCTCGAGGCTCTTGGGGAGCGAGGTGTGGAGGACGAGGCGGACGTCGGAGCGGTCGATCCCCATGCCGAAGGCGACAGTCGCGACGACGACGTCGATCGTCTCGCGGGCGAACGCTTCCTGGGTGCGGCGCCGCTTGGTCGGGTCGAGTCCGGCGTGGTATGGCTTGGCGAGGATCCCCTCGGCGGCGAGCCTGGCGGCGAGTTGCTCGGTCTCCTTCCGCGAAATGCAGTAGACGATCGACGCCTCGCCACGGTGGCGGCCGAGTGTCGTGAGCGTCTGGGTGATCCGGTCGGTGCGGGGGACGACGCGGTAGCAGAGATTCGGCCGGTCGAATGTCCCGAGGAGCACCCGCGGCGAGCGGAGGTGGAGCTGGGCGGCGATGTCGGCCCGGACACGCGGCGTGGCGGTGGCGGTGAAGGCGTGAACGCTTGCTGCGGGGAAGCGGTCGCGGAGGAGGGCCAGCTGCCGGTATTCGGGGCGGAAGTCGTGGCCCCACTGGCTGATGCAGTGGGCCTCGTCGATCGCGAATCGCTTCACGCCGACGCGGGCGAGGAGGTCGAGGAGCCCGCTGTTGACGAGCCGCTCCGGCGCCGTGAACAGGAGCCGCAGTTCGCCGGCGGCGAGCCGGTCGCGGACGTTCGTCCGTTCCTCCTGGGACATCTGCGAGTGGAGCGCGGCCGCGGGGTAGCCGATCGCCTCGAGGGCGTCGACTTGATCCTTCATGAGCGCCACCAGCGGCGAGACGACGATGTCGGTGGTCTCACCGACCAGCGGCGGCAATTGGTAGCAGAGGCTCTTTCCCCCGCCGGTGGGCATGATGACGACCGAGTCGTGGCCGTCGAGGGCCGCCGCGATCGCCTCCGCCTGGAGGGGGCGGAGTTGGTCGAAGCCCCACCAGCGTGCGAGCACCGCGGAGATGCGCGGGTCGGTCGGCACAGGTTCGCAGGCCGACGGACCGGGCGGATCGGAGGGTGGGGGGGCAGCCTGCCCTGGCACGTGGGTACCTGACGACGTCGGTGGGCCCGGATGATAGCAGATCAACGGTGGCAGCCATCGTGGAGCCGCCGGCGGCTCTGTCGAACGCTGCTTCTCTGGGACGGTGGCA
>CANGGC010000534.1 GCA_947453125.1 Planctomycetaceae bacterium
CGACGGCATCGGCCTGATCGGCGTCACGGGCCGCACCGGCCTGATGCGGTGAGGGCCCGGCCCGCCGCCGTGCGTTTTTTTGGCGATCTGCGTTGCCCGCGATCAGGCGAGATCGCGGTCTTGGAAGAGGACGAGGGCCACGAGGAGGGCCACGGCCGAGTAGAGGGCCGAGTAGAGCGCTGCCCAGCCCAGATAGCTCCACGGCACAGGCACGCCGCCGACGACGGCTGCCTCGATCGTGAAGTGTTCGAGCACCGGAAGGATCGTCGCGAACAATTGCCCCACGAATCGCACGATCGCAAACTTGCCGACGCTCGACTGGACGATCAGCGGCACGAGATGGCCGAGGGCGTAGACGGTGAAGCAGATGATGAGGTTGGGCACCATCCCCAGCCGCGTCGAGACCGCCAGGCTCACCGCCGCCAGGAGGATCGTCTCGAGGAGCGAGAGGACGAGGCCGGGGACGACGGTGATCATCTCGTCGGCGCAGTCGCGCCACACCGGATCGAGCTTGCCCCCCTCACGGGCGTCGTACACGACCTTGAGGCTCGTCGTCGCCATGAGGATCGTCCCCAAGACGAGGAACACCAGGAGGGCGACAAGGACGAGCCCGACAAACTTCCCCAGGACGAACTGCCAACGAGTCAGCGGCTTGGAGAGAACCGTGAGGGCCGTCCGGCCTTCGATCTCGTCGGCCACCGCGACGCTCGCCGTCCAGACGACGACCAGCAGCGCCAACACCTTGATGAGGGTCAGGCCGCTGTCCTTGAGCATCTTCACGTCCTCGCCGAACGTGTTGTAGGGGATGACGATGAAGGCCAGGAGCATCACCGCGCCGAGGATCAACGCCACCGCGAACACCGGCTGGCCGATCGCCTCCTTCGTCGTCGCCGAGGCGACGGCCGCCGTCCGCCGGGGGATGAGCCGGAAGAGGGCATAGGCCAGGCTGATCGCCAGGATCGTGATCACCGTCCAGGGGAGGATCCCCACCTGGGGGTTTTCCGGCACGAGCCGGGCGCGGACGGTGAGGTCGACTGGCGCTGTGCCGGCGTTGCTGATCTCGATCCGGGCCTTTTGCCCGATGAACGGATTCGGTTTGTTCGTCTCGTCGCCCCGCTTCCACTTCCAGATCGTGCCGGGGAGGACCTCAATATCGGCCTGCTTGGCCAGCGCGAAGCCCTCGATCGGCTGCTGCGTGCGGACGACCAGCGGTTGGGCCGCGTCGAACTCGAGCGCCTCGATCTCCTGCGGCCGGAGGTTGAGCTCAAACTCCTCGAGCGTGGCGCCGGCAGGGACGGAGAGGCGCTGCTCGAAACGGTCGGCCGACGACAGCCGCGCCAGCGACCGGCCGATCTGATTGAGGGGCACCAGCGGGGTGAAGGCGATGGCCACCGCCGAGAGCGTCAGCAACAGCCAGCCGAACGGGCCGGCGAATCCGTCGCCCAGGCTCGACCGCGCCTCGGCCGCGGCGCGGGGCTGAACGACCCGCAGCACCGCCCACACGAGGAGCATCACGGCCAGGGCAATCAGCGCCCCGGTGCCCAGCAACCAGATCGGGGGGAGGGCGATCGACCAACGGTTGGCGAACAGTGGCGTCAGGGGAGGTGCAGCAGCGGAAGGGGGCGATGGGGAGAAGAACGAGATGGAATGAGCCGGGGGCAGGCCGGCAGGCCACGGGGGCACGGAGCGGGGGTTGTACGGCCGCCGGGCCCGGTCGGTTCCCTGCCGCCGCCCTGGGGCGACGCTCCAGGGTTTTCCGTGTGGCTATTGTGCCTCGGAAGCGGTCTCCAGTGAAGGATCGAGCGGCAACGGGCCGGCAAGCACCGTCGAGCCGGTCCCGTGGAGGGGCCAGCGAGCCAGCACCCGGTGGACGTCCTCGAGGCTGAGATTCTCGATCGTCCGCAGATCATCGGCCACGGAGCGGTAGTCGCCGGAGTGGGCCCATTCCGGGCCGACATCGAAGAGGCGGCGGCGGGGGCGTTCCCCGAGGAGCACCCACCGCCCGGCGAGCTTGTTGCGGTTTTGCTCGAACTCCCGCCGGTCGAGCCCCTTCTCAGCCGCCCCCCGGTAGACCTCGTCGATCATCCCGAGGAGCTCCTCGGCGTCTTCGGGGTCGCAGGAAAGCTGGGTTGCGAACATGCCAGCGTCGAGGAAGTCCTGGTGGTGGCAGGAGGCCTGTTCGGCCCGGCCGGTATCGACCATCGCCCAGTAAAGCCGGCTGCCGGAGGTGTCGCCGAGAATCGCCGCCAGGAGCTTCGCGGCGAAGCGGTCGTCGTCGTCGCCGGCCGGGCCGCGGGACATCTTCACGGCGTACTCGAGCGTCGACGTCGGGCGGGTGATGAGCTCGAGCGTCGGCGCGTGCGACGCCCGGAGGTCGAGCGGGGCCCGACGGGGAGGGATTGCCAACGGCTCCCAGTCGCCGCACCACTCTCGGGCCGAGGTGACAAGGGCGTCAAAATCGACGGCGCCTGTGGCACAGAGGACGATGTTGGCCGGCGAGTAGCGGCGGCGGTGGTAGTCGCGCATCGTCTCGACCGGCATCCGCTCGATCGATTCGACCGTCCCCAGCACGCTCCGCGCCAGCGGATGATGGCCGAAGAAGGTCGCCCGGCAGCGGTCGTCGGCGCCGAACGGAGGCTGGTCGTCGTACATCCGGATCTCCTCCAGGATGACGAGCTTTTCGGTGTCGAAGTCGTCCTCGCGGAGGGCGGGGCGCATCATCCGCGCCAGCAGCGCCGTCGCCTCGATCTGCTGTTCGGGGAGGACGGCGGCGTGGTAGGCGGTGTCTTCTTCGCTCGTGAACGCATTGGCGCTCGCGCCCATCCAGTCAAAGCGCCGGTTGATCTCGTCGGCCGAGAGGTCGTTGGTCCCCTTGAACACCATGTGCTCGAGAAAGTGGCTCACGCCCCACTCGGCGTCGGTCTCGTCGCGGGCGCCGGTCTTCACGAAGAAGCCGATGCTCGTGGAGAGGGCCGTGTCGGTGACTTCGGCGATCACATCG
>CANGGC010000535.1 GCA_947453125.1 Planctomycetaceae bacterium
ATCCGCAGCATCTCCCGGTTCGGCATCTCGCTGGTGACGATCGTCTTCCGGGAGCAGACCGACATCATGCTCGCCCGCCAACTCGTGGCGGAACGCCTCCCCGAGGCGAAGGGGCGGATCGCCGTCGGCCACGGCGACCCGAAGCTCGGCACGCTCAGCACCGCGCTCGGCGAGATCCTCCAGTTCGAGGTCCGCGGCACGGGGCATGATCTCATGGAGCTTCGCAGCATCCTCGAGTGGGACATCGCTCCGACGATGCGCGAGGTGTCCGGGGTCACCGACATCAACTCCCACGGCGGGTTTGCCAAGAGCTATCAGGTCGAGATCGATCCCGACCGGATGAGTGCCCAGGCGGTGACGCTCGGGGAGGTCTTGGCGGCGCTCGAACGCAACAACGAGAGCACCGGCGGCGGCTACATCGTCAAGAATGGCGAGCAGCGGTTCATCCGCGGCCAGGCGCTCCTCCAGAGTGTCGCCGACATCGAGCAGGTGGTGGTGCGCAGCCCCGCGGGGGGCGTGCCGGTGCTCGTCCGCAACATCGGCCGCGTCGCGATCGGGCCATTGACGCGCCAGGGGGCGGTGACGCGTGGCGGCCGCGGCGAGGTGGTGACGGGAATGGTGATGATGGTCCGGGGCGAGAACAGCCGGCGCGTCGTCGGAGCGGCGAAGGCGAAGCTCGAGGAAATCCGGCGGACGCTCCCCCCCGGGGTCGAGATCGACATCGTCTACGACCGCTCAGAATTGATCGCACGGACACTCGACACCGTGCTCCACAATCTGGCGGAGGGGGGGCTGCTCGTGATCGGCGTACTCCTCGTCCTCCTTGGGAATGTCCGCGCCGGCCTGATCGTCTCCCTGGCGATCCCGCTGTCGATGCTGTTCGCGTCGAACCTGATGTGGATGACGGGAATCTCTGCGAGCCTCATGAGTCTGGGCGCCATCGATTTCGGGCTCGTCGTCGACAGTTCGGTGATCATGGTCGAGAACTGCGTCCGCCGGCTCGGATTGGCCGCCCCGGGGGAATCGAAACTTGCCATCGTCCGCGACGCCGCGATCGAGGTCCGCGGGCCGACGATGTTCGGCGAGCTGATCATCGCGGTGGTCTACCTGCCGATCTTGTTCCTCGAGGGAACGGAGGGGAAGCTGTTTCGCCCGATGGCGCTGACGGTGCTCTTCGCGCTCCTCGGGTCGCTGGTCATCTCGCTGACCCTCATGCCGGTGCTGGCGGCGACGTTCCTCCGCCATGAGCCGGAGCACGAGCCGCTCCTCATGCGCCTCTTCCACCGGGTCTACCACCCCGTGGCCCGGTTTGCCGTCTGGCATCCGGTGTGGATCTCGCTCGGCGCGGCGGCACTGGTGGCCGCGACGATCCCCGTCGCCATGCGCCTTGGGGCGGAGTTCATGCCGCGGCTCGACGAGGGGGATCTCCTCGTCGAGGTGGTGCGTCTGCCGAGCGCGACCCTCGAGGACTCGGTGCCGATCACGACCCGGATCGAGAAGGTGCTCGGGGAGTTCCCCGAGGTCCGGACGGTGTTCTGCAAGACGGGGCGGCCGGAGATCGCCAACGACATCATGGGGGTGCAGCAGACCGACGTCTGGGTGATGCTCAAGCCGCGCCGGTTGTGGCCGGCGGAGGTGTCGCGTGATGAACTCGTGGGGAGGATGTCGGATGCGCTCACCGCGGCGGTCCCGGGGGCGAACTTCGGATTCAGCCAGCCAATCGAGATGCGCGTCGACGAGCTTGTCGCCGGAGTGAAGTCGGACGTCGCCGTGCTCCTCTACGGGGACGACCTCGACACGCTCGGCAACCTCGGCAAGCAGATCGAGCGGTTGCTCCGCGGCATCCGCGGAGCGGTCGACGTGCGGGCCGACTGGCAGGCCAACGTCCCCACCACGCGGATCGATGTCCGCCCGGAACAGCTCGCCCGTCACGGCATCGACGGCGCCGAGGTGATGCGGACCGTGTCGGCGATGGGGGGAATCCCGGCGGGGGTGATCTTCGAGGGGCGGCCGCGCTACCCGCTCATTCTCAAGTTTCCCCGCCAGTGGCGCGAGGACGCCGAGCTCATTCCGCAGATCCCTGTCGGCACCGCCGCCGGCCGGCCGGTGCCGTTGGGCGAACTTGCCGACGTCATCAACGAGGAGACGCCCCCGTCGATCGAGCATGAGAACTCGCGCCGGCGGACGTACGTCTCGGCCAACGTCCGCGGTCGCGACGTCGCCGGCTTTGTTGCCGAGGCCCAGGCGGTTGTTGATCGTGAGGTGCGGCTGCCGACGGGGTACACGATCGCCTGGGGAGGCGACTTCGAAAACCTCGTGTCGGCCGGTCGCCGACTGGCGCTCATCACCCCACTCGTGCTCGGCCTGATCGCCATGCTCCTCTACACGAGCTTCAAGTCGTTCAGTCTGGCGGCGCTGATCTTCTGCGCCGTGCCGGTGGCGGCCTCTGGCGGCGTGGCGGCCCTGGCGATGCGAGGGATGCCGTTCTCGATCGCGGCCGGCGTCGGGTTTGTCGCCCTGTTCGGCGTGGCGGTGCTCAACGGCCTGGTGTGGGTCAGTGGCGCGGAGCACGCCCGGCAGGCGGGCATGTCCCCGCGTGAGGCAGCTCTGTCGACGGCCGAGGTCCGCATCCGCCCGGTTCTCATGACCGCGCTGGTGGCGAGCCTCGGGTTTCTCCCGATGGCGATGGCCACGAGTGCCGGCGCTGAAATCCAGCGTCCTCTGGCCACCGTCGTGATCGGGGGCATCGTTACCAGCACGCTCCTGACGGCGCTGGTGATCCCCGCGATCTATCCCTGGTTTGTGCGGGCATCCGCGCCGGATGTCGCCGGCGGACGCCACGCCGGGTAAAACGTCTTCCTTCGGGGCCCGTAGCCGTCCCCTCGCCAGTCTGCGACACCGAGTCCCTTTCTCTCCTTCCCTCCAGCCCGATGCCGTGGTGAATCCCATGACGCTCAACGAATTCCAGTCGCTCATCCGTCGGATGTACCACGACAAGGAT
>CANGGC010000536.1 GCA_947453125.1 Planctomycetaceae bacterium
GCGGGCCCGGCAGAAGGTGGAGAAGGAGAAGGCGGAGGCGAAGAACAAGTCGATGCAGACCTACGTCTCGATCGGCACCGCCGTCCTCTCGGCGATCCTGGGGCGGAAAGTGGCCAGTTCCACGACCGTGGGACGCGCGGCGACGTCGATGCGCTCGGCGAGCCGGGCAACGCGCCATCAGGCCGACGTCGTCCATGCCGAGGAGGCGCTTTCCGACCTCGAGGAGAAACTCGCCACGCTCGAGGGTGAGGTGAGTGAGGAACTCGAGAAGGTGCGCCTGGAAGCGAATCCCGACCGGCTCGTTCTCGAATCGATCGAGATCGCCCCGAAGAAGACGGAGATCTCGGTGGACGACGTCGTCTTGGCGTGGGTGCCGGCCGTCGAGTCGTTTCGGGTGGCGCGGGGCGAGGGTGCTTCCACGCGGCGGCCGTGGGGAGGTGACGCTTGACCGCTGCCGGACCTGGCCGAGAGATCGTCCTTGTTGACTGCCCGGACGAGGTGGGGCTGATCCACAGGATCACCGGCGTCCTCCAGACGCTGCGCCTCAACATCGACACCAACCACGAATACGTCGATGCCGCTGAAGGGTGGTTTTTCTTCCGCGCCGAGGTGACTCCCGCCGCGGGCCCCGTGGCGGCGGCCGATCTCGAGCGATTCCTCATCGCCGCGCTCCCTGCCGGGGCGACCGTCCGCGTGACCCGCGATGCCGTGCGGCGGATCGTCGTCTGTGCGACGCGCGAGCCCCACTGTCTCGGCGAGCTCTTGCTGCTAACTTCCTGCGGCGATCTCCCGGTGCGAATCGAGGCGGTGGTGGCCAATCACGATTGCCTACGGGGCTTGGTCGAGCGGTTCGACGTCCCCTTCCATCACGTGCCCCACGAGGGAATCTCGCGAGAGGATCACGAGACGGCGCTGCTCGGGGAGATCCGCAGGTATGCGCCGGAGTATGTCGTCCTCGCCCGCTATATGCGGGTGCTCTCCGAGGGGGCGATCGGCCATTACGCAGACCGGATCGTCAATATCCACCATTCATTCCTGCCGGCATTCGCAGGAGCGAGCCCCTACAAGCAGGCCCACGAGCGCGGCGTGAAGCTCATCGGGGCGACGGCGCACTTCGTCACCGCCGAGCTCGACGCCGGGCCGATCATCGCTCAGGACGTGATCCCGGTGAGCCATGCCGACACGCCGCAGCGGATGGCACAGGCAGGCCGCGATGTCGAGAAGCTCGTGCTCGCCCGAGCGGTGCGGCTGGTGGCCGAGGAACGCGTCTTCCTCCATGGACGGCGAACGGTGGTGTTCGGCTGAACGCGACCGGGCGTCAGTCGTCGAGGCCGAGATCCTCGTTGTAGCCCTGCTGGACGACGGCGTTCTCGGCGCGTTCATGGGCCTGCATGCTGCGCATGAAGACGTCGAAGGCCTCATGCATGTCTTGCCACTCCTCGGCGCAGGGGGCTTCTCCGACGTCGGCAAAGCGGTCGACGATCCGGTCGAGATCTGCCAGGAGCGCCCCGTGTTGGGAGAGAACTTCCGTCGCTGCGGAGCCGAGCCTGGGCATGCGGGCGACCGCCTCCTCGATGAACCCCCCCGACTCCTCCTGGCGGAAGTGGTCGGCGAGATGACCGCGGAGCGTGGCGATTGCCCGGACAAGCTCTTGCAGGCGTTCGCAGCTGGGGGGGGATTCGACGGCCAGCATCGTGCGGAGGGCCGAGAGTTGCTGGAAAAGCTCGCGGTGCTCGGAGAGGAGATGCCCGAGGATCACCGGGTCGGGCCGGTCGATTGATGGCATGACTGCAGCCTCCGTCGCAGGAAATGTTTCCACGATTCGATCGTATGTCCCGTGTAGGCTGGAGATCCGGGAAGGCTCCACCGTGGCCGTCGTGCGCGGCTCGGGCCCCCGGACACTCCCTCCGGTCTGCCGATGTCCGATGACCCCCCCGCGACTGAAGACACTCCCCCAGCCGGCTCCAGCTCGGCCTCGCACACCTTCCGGGCGCAGGCGGTGCTCGCCGGCACCGGGATCGACCTCGGCGCGCTCGGCGCCGCGGAGAGGCCCGGCGGTGCGCCGCTGGTCGTGGAGTTGATCGGCGCGCTCGATGGGCTGGGGATTGCCGGATTCCCGGCCACTGGCCTGGGCGCTGGGCGGGGGACGACCGGCGTGGCAGTCCTCTTCCGGTACGGGGCGGTGGTGTTCTTCGGCGTCTCTCCGGCGGGGGTGTCAGAGTATCTGCGGCAGATCGGCCCCCATGTCCGTCAGCCGCTCGGGGCGGCCGATCGGGAAACGGAGGGGCTCGAGATCCGTGTCGGCGGTGCGCGGGAGACGTTCGAGGGGAATGTCCTTGTCCTCGCCGATGTCACCCTCGAGAAGCTCCAGGTGGTGGCTGACATCATGGCCAAGAGCGTGTCGCTGGCCCACCACGAGCGCAACATCGAGCGGCAGTTCGAGCGGATCGAACCGTTCGCCGTGAACCTCGATCATTGGGGACGTGGGGGCCGGGCAGCCCACGAGCTTCTCCAGCACCTGGGAACGGCGCTCCTCGCCGAGCATCGGGTCGTGGCGGGGGCCCGCGTCGACGATGCCCCGGAGCTCCTCTGGGACCATCCGGAGCTCGAGCGGATCTGGGCCAGACTCCGCGACGAGTTCGAGATCCGCGAGCGGTTTGCCGCCCTCCATGGCAAGCTCGCGCTGATCTCTCGGACGGCGGAGACAGCGCTCGAGTTGCTCCAGAACCGGCGGGCGCTGCGCGTGGAATACGCGATCGTCGGCCTGATCGTCTTCGAGATCTTCCTCACGCTCCTCCAGTGGTGGCTCTCCGGGCGCGTCGGCTGACGTTCCCCCTTCGCGGTGCACCCTGCTATAAATCGGCCGGTGGTTCGCCGCCGCTCCCCTGCCCCGCTCCTTTCTTCCTCTCCCTTTCCTTCCGGAATCCCCGCATGATGCCCCCGCGCCAGGCCCGCTTCGGGTGCCTCCTGGTTCTCGTCACGGGAATGTTTGTTGCCATCC
>CANGGC010000537.1 GCA_947453125.1 Planctomycetaceae bacterium
CCTTGCCGTCTGCGTCGGTCTGCCTCCCGTGCCGACCTCCAACTCGTTGTTCGGAGCCGAGGACATCGCCACGGCGCGGCGGGTGCGGTTTCGGGAAGTCACCGACGGGCTCTCCAAAACGCTCTGCTTCATCGAGGAGGCGGGCAGGCAGCAACGCTGGTTCAAGGGACGGCGCGTGCCGGCGAATGCTGCCGGCGGTAATCTGCTCGTGGCCTGCTTCTACGGAGATTTTAACACCGCTCGACTCACACGTGGCTTGAGTGGCGCTACCGACCTCGACCCCAAGCAAGCGGGCTGTGCGGTCATCAACATCGCCAACGACGACAATCCCTACGCCTTCCACACCGGTGGGGCGATGACCGTCCGGGCCGACGGAGCGGTGGCGCTCCTCGCCGACAGCACCGACAACCGCGTCTACGTGGCCCTCGTGTCGCGGGATGGCGGCGAGAGCGAGTCGGGGGAATAGCCGACCTGGGTGGTCGCTCTCGCTCCCGACCCCCGTGGGGAGGTATCCTCGAAAGGGCACGACGGGCCTAGGGCCCGGGGAGGGAACCATGTTCGCAGGCACGATCCCGTCCGGCACGCTCTTTCCGGGACGGCGGTCTGACGGTCGACCGCATGGCCGCCGCGCGATGCTCCGCGCGAGCGCGACGGGCTTGGCGGGGCTGACCGGATTGGCCGCACTGCCCGCCGCCGCAGCGCTCCCCGGAGGGAATGCCAAGGCGAAGTCGACGATCCTCTTCTTCCTCTGCGGCGGCTCGTCGCATGTCGACCTGTGGGACATGAAGCCCGCCGCGCCGGCTGAATACCGGGGCGAGTTCCGCCCCGTCGCCACGACGGCACCGGGGCTTACGATCTGCGAGCATCTCCCCCTCACGGCGAAGCAGGGGCACAAACTCGCGCTCGTCCATGGCGTCACCGATTCCGGGTTCGCCACCGGCGATCACCACGCCGGGTATTACTTCAACCTCACCGGTCACGCCCCCGACATCACCTTCCGGACGATGGGGAATGACCGGCGCCCGCTCCCCTCCGACTGGCCCCACATGGCGGCGGTCGTCGGCTCGCGCCGGCCGCTCCATCCGTCGCTCCCGCAGACGATCACGCTTCCCTACCGCCCCAGCCAGGCCCCCTACACGCGCCCGGGGCAGTTCGCCGGCCGGCTCGGCCTCGAGCACGACCCGTTCTTCCTCGAGGGGACCTTCAACGACCCGATGCGGTTCACCGTCCCCGATCTCTCCGTCGATGCCGCCGGTGCCGGCCGGCTCGCCGACCGCCGCGGCCTCCTCGACAGCCTCAACCGCCTCCGCCACGACCTCGATCGCGAGGTTGGAATCGGCAACTACACCCGCCAGCAGGAGCGGACGTTCGACCTCCTCGCTGCCTCGTCGACCGCCGGTGCCTTCGACATCCACCGCGAGCCGGAGCATGTCCGGGCCCTCTACGGCCCGACAATCAACGGCACGAGCCTGCTCATGGCCAGGCGGCTCGTCGAGGCGGGGGTGCCGTACATCACCGTCTTCTGGTCGGAAGAGGATCCGGTGGTGTCGAAGAAGTGCGCCAGCGGCGGCGGCTGGGACACCCATGCCAACAACTTCAGCTGCCTGCGGGAGAATCTCCTCCCGGAGTTCGACCGGGCGTTCGCCGGGCTCGTCGGCGACCTCGACGACCGTGGGCTCCTCGATTCGACACTCCTGCTCGTGTCGAGCGAGATGGGGCGGAAGCCGAAGATCGGTGATCCGCGGTCGGGGGGCCCGGGGGGCGCCGGACGCGACCACTGGACATCCTGCATGAGCGTCGTCATGGCCGGCGGCGGCATCCGCGGCGGCGTGGTTCATGGCCGCACTGATCCGCGCGGCGAATACCCGGAGGAAAAGGTGACCCCGGGCGATGTCGTGAAGACGGTCTACGCCGCGATGGGGATCGACGATCTCGAGGCCATCGACAGCCTCGGCCGCCCCTACAACCTCCTCGACGACGGCCGCGTCCTCCCGATCTTGTAGCTGCTGGTGGAAAGAGTCGCCCGTCGCGGCGTTCCCGAACGCCGCCCGCAGAGTCGACGCAGATTCCCCTCCTTGACGGTTTTCCGCCGGGCGGCATAGTCTCCGTCGATCGTTCCGCACGCTGTGTGCTGCTGACTGGACCACCGGAGGCATCCGCGGCTCTCTCCACCAGAGGGCTTTCCATGTCTTCCCACATCGGTCCTGCGTCCTCCTTTGCATCCGGGGCACAGGCCTCTACCGGCCCCCTTGGCGACAGCGTCCTCCAGCGGAGCGTCACCACCTCGGTGGCGCGGAATCTGGCGACGACGACGAAGACGTCGCCGAAGATGATGTCGATCACGCCGCGCTGGCTGTTGCGGCTGCTTCCCTTCACGCAGGTGGAGGGGGGGACATACCGGGTCAACCGGACGAAGGTGGAGCTTCCCCGGGCGCAGCGGATCGGGGTCGATCTCTCCGCGGTGGCCAGCGGCGGGACGCCTGTTTTGGCGCCGGAGTCGTTGCGGAGCGTGCCGCTTTTCTCGCGGCTTCCGGACGGGATCGTGAGCCGAATGGCGGGCCGCTTCAAGCCGGAACAGGTGTCGCTGGGGAACACGCTGATCGGCGAGGGGGAGGATGGCAACACGTTCTTCATCCTCGCGCAGGGTCAGGTGGAGGTGCTCTCGAAGGGGGCACACGGCACGAACCTGCGGATCGCGTTGCTCTCCGACGGGGAGTATTTCGGTGAGGCCGATATCGTGTCGGACAAGCCTTCCGACGTGACAATCCGCACGCTCACGCCCTGCGTGCTGCTGACGCTCTCGCGGAAGGATCTCGATGGAGTGCTCGCCGAGGAGCCGCGACTCGCGGACGATTTCCTCCGCGCGCTCGCGGAGCATCGAGAGCTGCAATCGACGGTCAACCGCTACGGCGAGCGGAACATCGATCTCGTGAGTGGCTTCGCGGAGAACGTGGAGATCCCCGAGACGTTCGTCGACTACTCGGCGACGCCGCGGGAGTA